>JAYEIA010000363.1:0-4229 GCA_034659855.1 Bacteroidota bacterium | reverse complement strand
GTTTTTTTTAATAGCAGCCAACGGTACGCTTACCTGCACGGCTATACCTCCATTTCAAAACAAATGCTTCTACAACATAGTGTCAGCTAAAATACAAAAATATTGCTATTTACTCAAATTTCAAGATACAAAAAATGGTGAGGCAGATTAATCTTATCGTTGACAAGTTGCTTTTTACTACTTCTGTTCTTTTCAAATGAATCCGCAAAATATAATGCCGATTTTTCTGAAAAATACTATACATTTTTGGCCTCATTTCCTAAAATGAAAACAACAAAAAAGGCAACCAAAAGATTATTTTATTCAAATAATCAAGTGATTGCCTTATTCTGATTTTTTGGGCTGACCGTTTGCCCTTGTTGCGGAGAGAGGGGGATTCGAACCCCCGATACCGCATAAAAACAGTATGCCGGTTTAGCAAACCGGTGGATTCAGCCACTCTCCCACCTCTCCGGTTTAGCGATGCAAAGCTATAAATAAATATTTTACCGCAAAAAAAAAATCTTAAATATACCGATATTTTTCAGCGGTTTAAATCAATATTTCGGCAAGCGTTAGTAATCAACTCCTTATCGTCGAATTCTTTTTAACAGCCCGCTTGTTTCTCGGGGTGAAAAGGATGAAGCCAAGGTGGTATCACCGATAATTATCACTGCCCCGTTCACACCAAAAGCGCCAAAATATCCTAAAGCTCCTTCAGAAAGATTAGAATCCGGGTTGTATGGAATGGATGTCCCGGTGGATGCTCCCTCAACGATGTCAGACAAATTATAGAGATATTCATAAACCGCGGCATCCATTGTAAGCATTTCAACGATTACGGTATCGCCCGGCTCAAAACTATTTTCCCGGAAAAAAACTTGAGATTGAATGCCGTCTATATAAAAATCATCGACAAGGTACAGACTGTTGGACAGTTCAAAGTTTTTATAAATATTAAATTTCATATAATCTCTTTGTCCGCCCGGATTTGAAAAAAAACAATACAAGCCGTATCCCTCTCTATGCGGGCCAAATTCTCCGTCAAAAGGAAAATCTGTTAATGAATCTATACTTAAAGGCTCCGGCATATAAGAGATTCCGGTGTAGCTGCTCTCGCCCAGGCCAACTTCAAGGGTGTACGATTCTCCGGGTACTCCGAAGAAATCTTCGGCCGTGTATATTCCTATTGAATCGTCGGCAGCAAAGACTGTAGAATTTCCCTGCTCGTCTGTAATTCTTACATCGGCATCTTCTATCAGGTTAAATTCCAATTCTCCGAAAAAATCGCTTGACATAGACAGCAATACTGTCGGTTGCTGAAATTGGTTGTATAATTTTGCCTCTATTACCGGCATAGATTCTGCATCATTCAACTCTACCTCAATGACGTCTTCACATGAGATAATAAAGAATGACCCTACGATAATTAAAAAATATTTATAGGTAGATTTTTTCATTTGCTTTTTTGTAAATTTTATGTATTCAATAACTTAAAACAGCATCAAGCAATATATGCCATAAACGGCTCTATCTCCTCTATTACCATGGCAAATTTGGACTGATCTTTTTTCATGACTAAAATAAAGTCTTGTATTTTCTTTTTGTAAGAAGGACTTACACTTGCCACTTTCCTTAAACAGGCTCCCATATGTTTTTGCAATTGCATGTTTTCTATAAATGGGCTATTGATAATCGTTTCTTTTAAGGATTTGACCTCCTGCTCCGTAAGTTTTTGAGCCGATAAGGCCAACAATTTGTATCCAACTTGAGCCGAATATAATCGCTCGCCCCCGGCCCATCGAATAGCCTGCTCTGTTAAATCGTCTCGATCCTTTTTCATATTGACGGCAAACTGTTCCACCAGTTCAAAATTATCAATGGTATTCACCACTTCATCTAATTCATTGGCACTCATTTCGTTGTGATTATCAATCATTTCAGCCAATATACGAGATTCTCGAACATTATAGGTCCTCAGTATTTTTGCAATATCGCCACGCCCCTGATAATCTTTAGCCAAAAGCAACAAATCGGCAATCATCACCCCATGGTTTTGCTCATAATTCAGCCCCAATCTTTTCATACTGTCGGCTGATTCTCTGTTTTCCAATTTTTGAAAATTTTTGAAAATTTTCTGTATTTCCGGATTCTTACTAAAAAATATCATAACAAGTCTTTCAATTTTGTTCAAAAGTAAATCTTTTATTTTTCATTACCATTAAAATTGAGAAAAACTATACCTTTGTCAAAATTTATAAAGCCCATTAAAATATGAACGAAACATTTGTATCCATTGATTTTGAAACGGCCACCGGGAAAAGAAATTCGGCCTGTGCCGTAGCCATTGTTACGGTTGAAAACGGCCGGGTAACCGATGAATACTACACCCTGATTCAACCGCCCGAAAACAAGTACTTTGGAAAAAATATTGAAATTCATAAGATTACCCCTGAAATGACTGAAAATTCAAAACCATTTAACGAATTGTATCCGGAAATTAAACAAAAACTTGAAGGAAAAACAGTTGTTGCTCACAATGCACCCTTTGACCGCTCGGTTTTAAAAAGGACAATGGAATTATATAATTTAGATTATTCTGAATTACAGCTTGCCGACAAATGGGATTGTACGCTGAGCATATACCGCTCAAAGGGATATTATCCGGCATCGCTTGATGCGTGTTGCCGTAAAAATAATATAGAGTTAAATCACCACGAAGCATTGTCGGATGCCAAAGCTTGTGCTGAACTTTATATGCTAAGGTAGTATCAGCATAAATTAATTATGAAAAAATATTTTTTTTAGATTGAACATAATCGAAATCGTGTTTATTTTTAACAGCAACGGTTTCGAGGCTTATTTTGCAAACAACATACTCAACCTCCAAAAAGTTTAATAATATATCTTTCATTATTAAACTACAACGATACTAGTGCCGTGTCAAGCATGATATATCGCAGCAAGTTTTTTTCGTTTTTGATTCGTAAAAAAAAAACTCACGTAACTCGGCTATGTTTACTTTTTTTGTAACTAATCAGTCTGCAAATTAGCAATAATATTTAGAGCGGGTAAGATTTTTTGTTTATTTTTCAAACAACTGTCAGTTATAGAGCGGAGTACTGCAAAACCAAATGCACCCTGAGTGGACTTAAACTGTCCGGAAACTTTCTGTTTAACCTTAATATTTCTAATAGCCCTTTCAGATGCATTATTATCAGGAGGAACTCTATGATAATATAAAAATGTGAAGATATAATCTCTGTATTTGACCAGCCTTTTCTTAAATGCTACTAATTCTTTATGATTTTGAGGTAAATCGTATTTCAGTAATCTATCCAATCGGTTTTCAATTGACGACAAAATGGTATTTGGCTTACCGTAATCTGCCTCATTCATCTGCACCTTCAGTTTTAATGAAGACTTGAAAAGGTTCTTGCAAACTCTGCTCCATTTGTGTTTATATCTCTCGGTCAGATAGTTGATATCTCTCAATAGATGAGCCATACATATTTGGTGAGTCAATGCTTTGGTGTTGAAATGGCTTCGCCAACAATCGTGTACCAATACTGCATTTTGAAATCCCTTTTCAAATGTGTTATCAATACTTCTTTGTGCTCTGTTATCCGTAATGGTAATAAATGTAGCCTCTTGGTTTTGCCAAGTCCAAGCCCAATGCTTTTTTCCGCAAACTTTCATTCCGGTTTCATCACTTCCGACAGACAGTTCAGTATTTGCAACTAACCTCTGTTTTATCATGTCGTAAGCGGGCTGTGCTTTAGCCACAAGATTATTAAGTAAATAATGAATACCGCCTTCGCTTATGGGTACTTGAAATACATCATTGAAAACCTCTTTCATTCTCTTAAAAGGGAGGTATTGTCTTGCATGGAAATAACCTACAAGGCTTTTAATATTATTCCCATAACTCACGGGAGCATTGGCTTCTGACGGATATTGGCTTTGTGTCTCGCAGCCACAAATACATGTTTTTTTGAATACTTGATGTTCAGTAATTGTTACCTTGATTTTGGGAATATCGAATACTTGACGTTTGCCCACATATTCCGGTATCGTTGTTGATAAATCCTTTCCGCATGCTTTGCAATAATCCGGGATGTATTTTTCCGTATAATCAGGATTTTCAACTGACTTTAATGTATTTCCTTTACGTCCTTTTTGTCCGCCTACTTTGCGTCCGGATTTTTCTCTTAAGCTTTTTCGTTTGGGACGATTTTCATCTTTTGACG
>JAYEIA010000362.1:0-4232 GCA_034659855.1 Bacteroidota bacterium | reverse complement strand
CGAAGCCGAAACTGGTTTCGGCTTCGCTCAACCTCCGGAAAAACAACGACATTTTAAACTATAGCCAAATATAACAAACGTCATATTAAATTGCGTTTTGTCAATGAGGTTTTAAAAATTAATATTTTGCATCTGTCAGGTGTTTTTCACCTGACAGGAATTTGGTTTTGTCAATTTTGAACACTGTGCCACGGTAAATTGTCTGTAACCGTATTTATATAAGTCGTTTATTATATGCTAATTTTATATAATTTATTGAATATCAAAAAAAATAACTTTATAGACTTTCAACTTTCAACTTTTTTAAACTACACGCACAGAAACAATCCCCGAAGAATTTGAGCGACCAAACAGATGAACAGATATTTTGCAGAATTAAGTTATAAAGGTACAAATTATCACGGATGGCAAATTCAGCCCAATGCCGATACGGTGCAAGAAACTTTGGAGCATGCATTTTCTACACTTTTGCAAGAAAAAATTGCTGTAGTGGGTGCCGGACGAACTGATACCGGTGTTCATGCTCAATTTTATGTTGCACATTTCGATATAACTATTGAAATTAAAGATACTCAAAATCTCATTTTTAAACTCAACAGTTTTTTACCTTCCGATATTGCAATTTACAAACTATATCGAGTGGATGAAAAAATGCATGCAAGATTTTCGGCCTTACGCAGAAGCTATGAATACCGAATAGCTCGTCGAAAATTACCTTTTGCTCAAGATTACAGTCATTATATATACGGAGATTTGGATACGGAGAGTATGAGACATGCTGCCGAAATAATCTTACAATATGAAGATTTCACCAGTTTCAGCAAACTGCATACCGATACGAAGAATAATCTGTGTCAAATTTTCAGCTTAACTGTTGAGGAAATCGACAATATTCTGATTATTCAAATAACGGCTAATCGCTTTTTACGAAATATGGTTCGAGCTATTGCCGGAACACTGATAGACGTTGGTATGGGAAAATTTCCGGCTTCCGAATTAAAGTCAATTATTGAGGGGAAGAATCGTGCACTATCCGGAGCATCGGCTCCGGCCAAAGGTCTGTTCCTCACAAATATTGAATATCCCGGCTCGGATTAAGTGTCGCTCTTTTTTTTCTTTTTATAATTATTTCTTTGACAGCTTATGATAACAATTTGTAAGATAAACAATTAACTATTAATTAGGTTGTTTTTGAGTTGTTCAACGTAAGGGTTTGTAGATGAACTGCTTACATGAATCTGCTTTTGGATAGACCAGTGATTTTCTTGTTCTTTTTGTTTCGGTAAGTAAGTCTATTAATAGATAAATCAGGCTTTTATAAAAAGAAAAGTAACATTTTATTACTTTTTTATGAACAAAAAATGTATGTTTGTGATATCAAACGCAAATAAAAAGGAAAATACTCAAAAATCAATCTGAATAATTCATGAAAAAATGTAAAATGAACTAACCGGTGTCAGAAATAGTTTGAACCGGTTATTGAAGACGCCTTTCATTAACGTACAAGCAAGGGCGTTTTTAATATTACCGCTCAAACCCAAGTAAGTCGAAGGTTGTGGAAACAAAAATGCATGAAATTATAAACTTAGTAAACGCAATTTATAATTATAATTCATAAGTTTTCCGACCCTGTTTATTTTTCAGTAAAGTGTTTACAAGGAGCATTGATACTGATAAAGTAACTTACAAAGAATTTCAACAGCCGTATTTTGTTACATTGATTTCGTGATTATTCAAAAAACAAGGAATCATGAACAAACCCGAAGAACAATACCCTTACTCAGAAATAGTACAGCGGTACAAAAAAATGCTCAAAGCAGATAAACATGTCTATTTTGATATTAGTGAATTGGAAGAAATTATAGACTATTTTTTAGAGAAACAAGACTTTGAAGGCTGTGAAAAAGCCATAAGCTACGCACGTAGGCTGCACAAACACTCAACCGAGTTAAGTTTAAAAAAGGCCCAATTACTCATTGATAAACAAGACTATAATCAAGCCGAGTCGTTGTTAGTTGAGTTATCCTCAAGTATGGGAGGAAAACCTGATTTGTACTTTTTGTATGGTTATATGTATGTTAAAACCGACCGGTTGGAGGATGCCGCAGAGGCTTTTGCACAATTTGTACATTTAACTTCGGACAAGAAAGCCGAGTCTCACTCCTCTGTCGCATTTACCTACGTGCAAGCGGGTTATTACGATGAAGCGGTAAGTCACTTGAAACAGGCTGAAAAAGCCGATCCTGAAAGCAGTTATGTGCTCTATGAATCAGCCTATTGCTATGAAAAAATTGGTGATTTTGAAAAAAGCATCCACTATTATGAGCAATTTTTGAAAGAACAGCCGTTTTCTTCCAATGTTTGGTACAATTTAGGGCTGGTTTACGAATTGGATCAAAAACCTGAAAAGGCTATAGAAGCCTATGATTTTGCTTTAGCATTAAAACCCAAATTTGAATTGGCACACAGCAATAAAGGGAATGTAGAACTATCCGAGGGAAAGTATGGCAATGCACTTCAAACCTTTGAAAATTTATTAAAATTTTATCCGTCAAGCAAAGCGGCTTTTTCCGGAGTTGCTGATGCATACCGCTTTATGGCTGATTATGAGCAAGCTTTGGAGTATTACTATAAAGCTCTCAAAATCGATAAATATTATTTGCCCACAATTTACGGAATTGCTTTGGTTTATTTCGAAAAAGATAATAATTTTGAGGGCTTAAATTATGTATTAAGAGCTTTAAAACAGGATAAAAATAATCCGAATTATAATTTCTTAGCCGGCCTGTTTTTTGACCGGTTAGAGTATTTCGACAAAGCTGAAGTTGCTTTTGTTAAGTCATTAGAAGCCGATCCCTTTCGTCCGCAAGTTTGGATATCTTTTTCTGATATTTATGTGGAGACAGAAGCAGAGAAAGCGATAAAATTATTGGTTGAAGCCGGCAGTATTTTGCCCGAGTCTGAAGATATTTTTTACCGGTTGACAGCAATATATTATCAGCTGAAAAAGTACGAAAAAGCAGAACAGACGCTACGAACAGCTCTAAATATAAATGAAGACCGACTGGCAGAATTTTTGGAGGAGTTTCCCCAAATTAGGAAAGTTGAAAGGCTGAAAAAGCTTACTGATACAAAAAATATGAATTTAGAATGAAAGAATTAATTAATATTTTTATAAAAGGTTTTGGTATAGGAGCAGCTAATGTCATACCGGGAGTTTCGGGCGGAACCATAGCTTTAATAACCGGAATCTTTGAACGATTGATAAATTCTATCAAATCATTTAATATAAAAGCGCTTAAGCTATTGCTTGCCGGAGAATTCAAGAAGTTTGTCGAACATACCGATTTCTTTTTTCTGATAACTCTATTTTTCGGTGCCTTAGCCAGTGTATTTACTTTGGCAAGAGTATTAGATTTCCTTTTTGCCGAGTACTTTCTGTATGTATGGTCTTATTTTTTCGGTCTTATTTTGGCGTCGGTACTATTTGTAGGACGAAAAGTTGACAAATACTCTTTCCCCGTTATTATTTCTTTTGTAATAGGAACCTCTTTTGCCGTTGCCCTGTCTTTTATTAATCCGGCGACAGAAAATGCCGGATTCTTTTATTTGGTTTTATGCGGTATAGCCGGTATTGTAAGTATGATACTTCCCGGATTGTCCGGCTCTTTTATACTTATCCTTATGGGAAATTATCAGTTGGTGATGATTGATGCCGTGAATCATCTGGATTATAAAATTTTATTACCCGTAGCCTTAGGGATAATTTTAGGATTACTTATATTCTCAAGAATATTGTCATACTTGTACAAAAAATACAGAAATTTGACAATAGCAACACTTGCCGGATTCATTTTGGGCTCCTTAAGTGTTTTATGGCCTTGGAAAAAAGAAGTGTACATGCAAGAAAACGGGGTCACTATAATGAAAAGCAATGGAGAGCCAATCATTGAGTCTTATGATAAGTATATTCCTACTTCAATTGATAATGAAGTGCTTACAGCATTAGCCATTATGCTTATCGGCATACTGACAATTTGGGGAATAGAATTTATTTCCGCAAAACTTAATATTTCAAAAAAAAGAAGAACCGTTTAGTTGTATTAAATATGAGTCCGGTCTAAAAAGTATGTACTATTTTAGTAAAACAAGCTATGTGCTTAATTATCAGAGCTTTACAAAGTGTTTTACAATTAACTTAAAACTCTTATTTTTAGTACTTTAACTTTGAG
>JAYEIA010000361.1:0-4242 GCA_034659855.1 Bacteroidota bacterium | reverse complement strand
ATTTTTTAAAAATATTACCTTTTATCGGGAAATTATTTTCAAAAGACCGCTCGGCCTATAGCTATTTACCGGAATCTGTATTGGCTTTTCCTTACGGCGAACAGTTTGTTTCAATACTTTTAAACGCCGGATTTAAAGATGCCGAAATTCAGAGCCTTGCCCTTGGGATTGCTTCAATTTATTCTGCCGAAAAAAATAATCGGCAATAGCTATACTTTAAATGGTTTAATTATTTAATGGTACAATGATATAATGATATAATGGTATAATGATATAATGATACAATACCTTGCTATTCAATAAATACACTCTTTGTAAAAGTCAAATTATTAACCGTTTAACGTATGAGTTCAGTATAATAAAGTATAAAGTTTTAAAGTAAAAAGTGTTATTTGTATAATATTCAATTGGTTATTAAAATGCTATAATTCTGCATAAATTACTGAATATTAAATAATTAATTTTACAGACTTTCAACTATTAATCTTTTTTAACTACACTCAAGTATACTAACAACACTTCGTTAAATTACGAATTACGAACTAAGCACATAATAATCAACACTTTATCTTGCTCGCGGCTTGCTTTGTAAGGTGCTGAATATCAGATAATTATAAAAATTTTACGAACTATTGATAAATAGAATTATATTTTAAATTCTAACAATAAAGAAGTTATAAATGAGCAGAAAATATAAATTTATAGTGAGGTACGAGCTGCAAGCTCGCACCAGCGGAGGAGCTCTTTTAGCTTCCTTGAAAATCCGTTAAAATAGCTCGCTATTCGCAGTATTTTCAAGTTGTAAAAGGACAAAATAACTTCGTTTAAAACTGTCAAGTTATTTCGGAACAATCCTCAAATATCAGTCAAGCACATCGTCCAAAGAAAAGCCGGCCTTAAGCATTTCTTCCGGCGATAATATGTGTTTTGCTTTTTCAGAACTCATAAAATTCAGAGATTTCAAAGCGGTGAATACATCACAGGCATCGGTTTGCATTTTGTGGGCGGTTTCTCCGGCCTTTTGGTAACCTATGTACGGATTGAGAGCCGTGCAAACCGCCGGGTTACGGTAAAGGTTCTTTTTTGCCGCTTGGGGTTTTATTTCCATATCAATGATTAAATTCTTCAGCAAACTATCATTGGCGGCTATGAGCAGATTGAGGCTTTCCAGTAATGCATGCCCTATCAGGGGCAGATAGGCATTTAAGTCCAGACTTCCTTTGGCAGCCAAAGCACTGATGAGCATGTCGTTGGATTGTACTTTCTGCGCACAGCTGATAACAAACTCCGGAATAACGGGATTGACTTTCCCCGGCATAATGGAACTGCCCGTTTGTTTTGCCGGGATATTTATTTCAGGGTTGGTTATGAGGTCGGAACTCAGCAATCGAATGTCGGCACTAATTTTTTCTAAATTTACGGCGTGAGCTTTCAGTATGGCATGAACTTCGGTAAAAGCATCCAAGTTGGCGGTTGTATCCAATAAATTGTCAGAGCTGTTCAAAGGAAGTTTTGTGATTTCTTGTAATTTGCGAGCAGTTTGCATCACAACATAGCGAGGTATTCCTACAGATGTTCCCGCCGCACCGCCTCCGATATTTACCGTCTTTATTCGTTCAAAGCATTTGGAAACTCTCCACCAGTCGCGAGACAGTGCCTCATTGTAACTGCCGAAAAGTAATCCGTAGGAGGAGGGGACTGCTTGCTGCATTTGTGTGTAGGCAGTTCGTAATATATGCCTGTACTTGCGTTCTGTTTTTTCGGTTTCAGTTCTTAATTGGTTTATACTTTCCTCCAATTCATTCAACAGCAATAGACTTGCCGTTTTGAGTGCTGTGGGAATCACGTCATTCGTAGACTGATAAATATTAGCGTTATCAAAGGGATCGATGAGCGAGTAGGTTCCCGGTGCTTCCCCTTTTCGTTTTAGAGAGGCATTGGCAATAATTTCATTGATATTCATATTTATCGCTGTTCCGGCACCGCCTTGAATTGCCGGTACAATGAAGTGTTCAAAATATTTGCCCTCGGAAACCTCTTGGGCGCTCATAATCAAGTGTTCTAATGTTTCAGCATCGGGGAGTTTTATTTCTGAACCGGATAAATCATATTTGCTTTCGGCGGCAGCTTTGAAATCTTTGACAGTAAGGTAATAGGCTGTCTTTACTGTACCTACGGCTTTATACCATGCTTTGCTGAACGGTGTATTGTCAGGGAAGTTTGATTTTGCTCGAACAGCATTAATGCCGTACAGGGCTTCTTTCGGAATTTTTAACTCTCCGATAAAATCTTTCTCTTTTCTCATGAGTGCTATGTGTTATTTCCTCAATTACAAATTGCAAAGTTAGATTATATCTTTAAATTTGTTGCTGATAACAATCAAATTATTCAACGATGAGCAAAATTGCAAATATTTTCATTATTTCAGTACTCTTTTTGTCCTCATGTTTTCTCCACCGGCAAGAAGATATAGATTCAACAGTAAAATTGGAACCTGTTGTTGTTTTTCCCAAAAAGGAAGAAGCCACTAAGCAAATTCATGCCAACCCTTATCGGTTTTACAGAGCGTCTGAACCTATGATTCACAACCTCATTCATACCCGGTTAGAATTAAGTTTTGATATACCGAAAGAATTGGTTTTCGGTAAAGCATTCATTAGCTTAAAACCCCATTTTTATCCGACAGCCACGGTGGTACTCGATGCTCAAAGTTTTGATATACATGCTGTAAACCTTTCGGATGATACAAGGAAAATAGGTGAACCATTAGATTATTCCTACAGCAACGATAAGCTTACGGTAGAATTACCAAAGGCTTATACTAAGGGGGAGGCATTGGTTCTGTATATTGATTATACGGCAAAACCTGCAGAAGTTAGTTCGTCGGGCTCGTGGGCTATACATTCTGAACGGGGGATTTATTTCAGGAATAAAACATCAGACAATCCGCAACTGTGGACTCAAGGCGAAACCGAGTCAAATTCTTGCTGGTTTCCAACCATAGATGCTCCTAATCAGAAAATGACTCAGGAAATATTATTAACCGTTAACCGGGAATTTGAAACGCTTTCCAACGGCAAGAAAGTTAATGTGTTGTTGAACGACGACGGCACAAAAACTGTACATTGGAAACAAGACAAACCCCATGCACCGTATTTGGCTGCTGTTGTGGCCGGGCGATTTGAAATTTTGAAAGATTATTGGCGCGATAAGGAAATCTTTGTTTTGGTTGAACCCGGGGATGAAGAGGCTGCTCAACGAACGTTTGGGAAAACTTATAAAATGGTGGAGTTTTTTTCTCGAAAGTTTGGTTATGATTATCCTTGGGAGAAATATCATCAGGTTGTAGTACGCCAGTTTGTGAGTGGTGCCATGGAGAATACCGGAGCGGTAATATTTTCGCGTATGTTTTTGACTCAGAGTGCGAGTGAACGGGCAAGAATCCAAAATGAGATTACGGTTGCTCATGAGTTGTCTCACCATTGGTTTGGAGATTTGGTTACTTGTGAGTCCTGGGCTAATTTGCCGCTGAATGAGTCCTTTGCAAATTATTCGGAATATCTTTGGCTTGAGCATGAATATGGCAGATATAAGGCCGAAGAGCATTTGACAGCCGACCAAAGGCGTTATTTTTTTGAGTACAGGTATAAGAATAAAGACTTAATACGCTACGATTATAAAAACAGCGGAGCAATGTTTGATATGCATTCGTATAACAAGGGAGGGTCTGTCCTGCACATGTTGCGCTATGAAGTGGGTGATGATGCCTTTTTTGAATCCTTGAATTATTATCTGAATCGGCATGAATACCAGTCGGCAGAGATACATGATTTGCGTTTGGCTTTTGAAAAAGTAACCGGAAAAGATATGAATTATTTTTTCAATTCTTGGTTTCTGGATAAGGGCTATTTGGAATTAGATATTGATTATGATTTGTCGTCGGAATCGTCGATAAAAATTAATGCGGAGCAGGTTCAAAACTTCAGAAAGGCCCCGTTATATAAGCTGAATGTACCGGTAGATTTTTATTACCGGGATACGGTTGTTCGACGAACCGTTTTAATGGATGAACAAGAGGAGGAATATTCGTTCTCTTTTGATAATAAGCCGGAGTTTGTGAAATTTGATGCAGAAAATAGTTTGCTCTGCGAAAAGAATGAGGCACGAACGAAGCAAGATTATATTTTTATATTGAAAAATGTAAAAAAATATAGCGATATACAAGAAGCTATAGAACAACTG
>JAYEIA010000360.1:0-18820 GCA_034659855.1 Bacteroidota bacterium | reverse complement strand
CCAACCATCATAATATTTCATCTCAAACGCAGATATACAATAATTGAAAAAGTCTTTTCTAATATCATCAGATATTTTTTCTGTGGCTATACTTGATAAGGTTTCATAAGAATTATCAATTATTCCGCCTACAACACCATTGCTGTCATCGCAAAATTGAAGTGTTTCGGTCATTACCTCCATCAAAGCGGTAAATATAAAAATTGCATTTTCGTAATTATTATTCTCAAAATATTTTTCAGCAATTTTAATTATCGGTTCAATTCCTTGCTCTAAATATGTCATCTCGTGCCAGCCTATAAAACCGTGGCTATCTGTTGCTGAGTTTACAACTGCCTGTATTTGTTTTTGATAAAATTCTTTTGATTGATTTTCGTTAAATTCTGCAAAGTTGGATAAAAACAAGTTTCTAAATTGTTTATCCATTTTACTATGCTCGTGAATAAACTTTTTTAAATCTTTATGCGAAATTTTATCTAAAAGCTCATTCAATTGCTGAGTTACAGATTTTCGTTTTTTCTTTTTAATAAGTGATGTATATTGTTCGTTTAGGTTTAATTCATCTTGTTTCAGATAAAATATTGAAGCAACAACGTGTTTGCAAACCGGACCGAAATCGTATGGACAATCACAATTATGTTCTGTAATTACATTGTTTTTAATTTTTAATTGAACGGTATATTCTTCTGTCCCGGAAACATTAATTTCGAATTCGCCATTAGATATTTCAACAAAATCGGTTACATATCCTTTTTCAAAATATGACAGACCTCTTTTAAGAATAGTTTCATCAATTATTTGTTCAAATTCGTTTAATGGTATATTCATTTTCATCTTTTTTGTTCTGTTCTTTTATTATTTTTACCGTATTTGTTCTTAGGGTTGGTATATACTTGTAAACACTAATAAATCTTAATTATATTGAATTTTATCCACATTACAATATAATAGTATTTAGAGTAACCCCCAAAATATAATCCCAATTTTTATTGCCCAAATGCTATCGGCAAGCTGTGAGTTCTGAATACAATAAGAGCCGTAATTTACACTACCGTTCGCCGGATAGTTGTACAATGCGGTATTGCAAAAATAAGTCTGATAAAGGATAATCCACTTTCGATAAAACATATAAATTCTGTATGCACCACAGACCTGTATATGACTGTTTTTCTGTCAATTAACTATTAATTTTAAATTTATGGGAAATATACAGCCCTTTAATAGCTCTATTTTGTATCTTTGTTAGTGAGTTTAATGAGTTACATTCTACTGATTTGAAGAATTATGATAAGTCTTGCTGAAATTGCATTTAACAATTTATAAAAAAATAATTTTCGGAAACTAATGCACACATACTCACAAAACACATTACCGGTTCAGTATTAACATTAAAAACATATACCATGATACCCCCTCTGAAATCAATCAATCAAATTGCCGGTTTAGTTGTACTCTTGTTTGGTTTACTGTTGAATTCACAAGCCCAACACCTGAGTCATTTTGCTCTGAACTCGGGCAGTTCTCAAACTTCTCCGGCTTATTCCTCCGGATTTTCTCAAGTATGGAGCCCCGACAATGAAAGCCACCTTATTTCGAGCGGATTTATTCAACCCCGAACAAAACATATTGTACATGAAACAACGCCCCATCTCGAAGCAGAAATATATCCCGTTCCGGCTTCCGACAGGGTTTATTTCTCCATCCGAAATGCGGAACTCACCAACTATTCCGTCACAATTTTCAATTCCGAATCCAAACAAATATTATCAAAAGATTATAATAAAAATACAGGAGTCATCAACCTGTCGGGAATACCCCCCGGCATCTATTACCTGAATATTTTGAATAAAAACTCAAAAAAAAATCGTACATTTAAAATTGTAACAATCCATTAATTTCAACGCCGACATTATTTTATCGGTTCACTTATTCGTTATACCAATGCAAGAATTAAGGACATAATAGTTTTCAAATCCTAAAAATAACTTGCCTGATAATTACCAAAGGGAGCCAATATTATTCATTCGATAATAGATTATATTCATTCAAAATCTAAAACATGACAAAAATAATCACAGTCATTGCATGTATTTTAATCGTCTCAAGCAGTTTTGCCCAAACCATACCAACCGGCATTAATTATCAAGCGGCGGCAAGAAACAACCAAGGAGAAATAATTCCGAACACGGAAATAACGGCAGAAATAAATCTGTTTTCAGGCCCCGATGCTGATCTGTTGCAGTATCGTGAAATTCACTACGTCACCGGCAACGACTTTGGAGTTTTTAATTTGACCATAGGGGAAGGTATTTCGACCAACGACGGGCTCACTTCCGACTTTACGGCAATCGACTGGCTGAGCAATTCATACCACTTACAAGTAAATGCAGATTTCGGCACCAATGAATTCCTCAACGGAATGCAAGATATGGGCAGTTACAAAATACTGTCTGTACCCTATGCATTTACCGCCGAACATGCTGTTAATGCCGATCATGTAACCGGCTCCATTGATATGGCTTTGGAGGAACTCAGCAATGTAAACATTACTAATCCGGAAAACATGCAAGTTATCAGCTGGGATGCGGCAAACTCTGAATGGACAGTGGCCAATCCGGGAGCTATACCCGACATATTTCTTCGTACCGACGGAAGCACAGACCTCACCGGGAATTGGACAATCAACTCAAATAATATAAATTTGGAGCAAGGCAATTTATCAATAAACAACGGGGTGCTGCAAGCTGCCAATATTACGGGGAATACCGGAAGTACAATATCGGAATTCTCCAATGACGGCACTATGGCCGACAACAGCTCGACGAGTGTACCGACTGAAAATGCTGTTAAAACCTACGCCGATAATATAGCCCTGCAAACGGCATGGGATCACAATACAACGGATGTTTTTCTGAGAACAGAAAAAAATGTCGGTATCGGAACGACGACTCCCGTGGACAAATTTGAGCTAAACCTCGGATACGGGGAAGGCTTTTTAGTGCGCGGCAATTTTGGCGGCACAACACCCGATTTGGGAGCCGGAACACGCATGGGCTTTTACCCGGCAAAGGGTGCATTCCGGGCCGGAAGGGTCGAAAATAACAGCACTTACTGGGACAATAACTATATTGGAAATTATTCCGCAGCATTTGGCTACGACGGCAATGCAAACGGCGACTACTCCTTTTCCGCCGGCAGAGAAAACATCGCTTCTGCCCATTACTCCACTGCTTTCGGAAGAAACAACCAAACGCTGAGCAATTACAGTTTTGCTGTAGGAAGAGACAATACGGCCTCATCGCTGTACAGTATAACTATGGGAAATAACAACATGGCTTCCGGAAATTCTGCGGTTTGCTTGGGTCAAGAGAATATAGCTAAAGGCAACTATTCCTTGGCTTCCGGCTTTCAGACTCAAACCGGAGCCGACAACGGAACGGGCGGTCTCGGCGCATTTTCTTCAGGCGAGCTCACCAAGGCTGAGGGGAATTCGAGTCTTGTTTCCGGAAAAAACAATATTGCCGTCGGCGACTTCTCCGTCGTATCGGGAGAAAACAACTATACATCAAGCTCTGCCGTGTCAAGTGCAGTCAGTGGGAAAGACAATACGGCTCAAGGCCGATTTGCAAGTGTTTCCGGAACAAACCTGACGGCCGAAAGTTACAACGAACATACTTTGGGGCAGTTCAATTATTCTTTCGGCGGTAATTCCGGACTTTGGGATATTGACGATTCCCTGTTTACCATAGGAAACGGAACAAATGTTGCCGACAAAAGCAATGCACTTATCGTGTTGAAAAACGGCAACACCGGCATTCATTCCGGTACCGCCCTCCCCGCAGTAGCTTTTCAGGTAGGAACCAACGGAGACGGTTCCGTTGCCAGAGCCAACGTTTGGGATACATTCTCGGACAAACGACTGAAAAAAAATATTGTTCGCATAGATTCTGCTTCTCAAAAACTGGAGCAACTTAACGGGTATTACTTCTCTTGGAAAAAGGGAAAAGATAAAAGCAGACAAATTGGTGTTATTGCCCAAGAAGTGAATGCCGTATTCCCGGAGTTGGTGAACACCGACAAAAAAGGCTATTTATCGGTATCCTATCCGCAACTGACGGCAGTTCTTATTGAAGCCAATAAAGCTCAACAATCCGATATACAGAAACTTCAAAAAGAAAATACAGAACTCAAAAACCGCTTATCAAAATTGGAAGAAGAAACTAAGGAAATAAAAGAGTTTATAAGAGCTCAAGCGAACAGCAAGCTGCTTGATGAATAATACCTAAAATGAGCGATTATGAACTTCGATAAGCACCAATCTTTTATTCACTAATTTTGAAATAATTTAATAAGGTGTTTATGAGGGCTTCGCCGTTGAGCCAAAAGACATTACAAAAAAACATTATGCACCAATTAGGTATACTCTTTTTTTGGCTATAGTTTAGAATAGAGGTGTTATTTTGAATATGTTGATTATAAGGCTTTTACAAGACAATATTCAAATTTCCGGAGGTTGAGCGAAGCCGAAACCGGTTTCGGCTTCGCTCAACCTCCGAAAAAGCAACGTCATTTTAAACTATAGCCCATTTTTTTGTAAAGCTTTTGTTCTCAAAATATTGGCACTTCTCTTTATTCATAATCGCTCAATTTAGGTAATAGGCAACGGATTCTTTTGTAAATAATACGCCGTATTAATTTTGATACTCAAATTGTTTAAATACTCTATATTTTAAGAGCTGTTTTCGGACTTTTACAAAAAAAAGGCCAAGAATATTTGCTAACTGAAATTAAAACACGACTTTTGTAGATCAGAATTAATAAAGAATAAACAAGAAATACAATGGCTGAAATTAAACTAAGCGGGAAAATAGTAAAAATTCTCCCGGAACAAAGCGGACAAGGAAAATTCGGAAAATGGATTAAGCAAGAATTTATTGTGGAAACGACAGATAAATTCCCCAAAAAAGTGTGTTTTACGGCTTGGGGCGATAAAACAGATCACGTAAAAAACTTGTTTGACGGAGATGAAGTAACGGTAAGTTTTAATCCGGAATCAAGAGAATATAATGAGCGTTGGTACACCGATTTAAAAGCTTGGCGAATAGAAAAAGGAAGCAGTAACTCTTCGCCGAGTAATGAAGCACCACCAGAATTCACAACTAACGATATACCGCCTGAGGATGATAATGATGATTTACCATTTTAAATATTTGATATGAAAAATCTAACTCTATTTATCATCTCGTTTGCAATTCTAAGCATTTATGCATGCAGCGGAGAATCCAACCCGAAACAATCAACAGAGACAGATACAGTTCAAACAGAAACACACCATACGGATGAGATAGACGCTTCGGCAGACACCACAATAGGTGAAGAAGCAGACAAAAAACCGGCTCAGACGACAGTGTCCGAAACGAAATACATTTGTCCGAACAGTTGCCCGGAAGGTCGATTGAATACTCCCGGTTCTTGTCCGTTGTGCGGAATGGAACTTATTGAAAATCCGGATTTCTCAATGGAAGAGTAGAATTCAGAACTTAACTATTCATTTAAAAAAGATGTCTTTCGGGCATCTTTTTTTTATTCTAAAAAGTGATGTTTAATTCAGCTTTTATTATTGAAACTCACAGAAACAAAAGGAAGACTTAAAGGAAACATTGAATCTTCCCAATCTTGAAACAATAACCCTCCATATCCTAACCCAATATCAAAACGTTTGATTGAATACATAAAGCCTAATTTTCCGAAATAATCAATTGTATTTTGTTCTGTGTTCCAAGATGTACGTCCCCAATTTTCGGTAATAAATGACAATTTTTTATTTGGAAAAAATTTTAAATGTAAACCGGCAACAGAACTTTCCGATTTATCCAAAGAAGAATATGAATAAGGATCGATATATAAAGAAAAATGAACCCACGACAAACGAACTGTCGATACTGAATATACCGGAATTTTAATTTCTGTTTTAATAAGATAACCTCTCAATATATCGTAATCAAAAGTTGCTCCTATTGCCGAAGCAAAATATTTTCGGGAAATAAAACTGTATTTAACTCCGATTGACACCCCGTATAAAGTGTGAGGCAGATTACTTTTCAATCCTCCTCCTACTGTAATACGATCAGTTATTCCGTAGTACATTGTGTTAAAGTACAGCATTTCATTACGAAAGTACCAATTATTTTTTTCAAGAGAATAAGCTGTAGGTGAACCAAAATTTCTGCTGCTGCGGTTTAATATAAAACTTGTATCTGACGGATAAATTATAAAGTTTGCATTATTAGAACTTATATATGTTTTCTTATTTATTTGGTAAAGAATAGTGTCTTCCAAAATATTTGTATTCATTGCAAACAAAAAACCTGAGTACAATAAAAAAAAAGAAAAAAGAACGTTGAATCGAATAATTTTTGGAATAATCATTTTCATAAAAGTTTTATGTTTTAAATGCATAGTTTCATCACGTTATTAATTTTTTCAAGGGACTTTCTTCTTTTTGAAAGGAAGCCGTAGGCAACTGAAAAAAAGAAGAAAATCCCCTGTAAAAGAGCGAAAGAATGATAACTTGTTTATATATGTAATCCTTTGCTAAGCGAAGTTTGCAACTTCGTCTTTCTAACACAGTAGTTTTCAACTACTATGCGTAGCATATTTTTGCAATTAAGAATAAAAGTAATATTTTATTTCTACGCAAAGTTAGTTAAAAAACTAACTGAATTAATACTTTTAACTACTACTTTCCATAGTAAAAACAGACTAACAATTTAATAATGAAAAAGCGAAGTTAAAAACTTCGCTTAGCAGTTATTTCTTTATTTTGAAGCGGACTCCGCTGAGCGGGGAGAAAATAATTGAAAACTGCAATAAATATTTTAACAATATAAATCCTGAGTCCACTCCGAAAACCGGTCAGACGGATATACTTGCAAAATACTCAAAACTAGTCATCTTATTTTTAGTTAATTAGCATAGCCGTCCGACCGGTGATTTGACAAATTTGACTTTTTGGAGTTGACTCAATCCTTAAATTTTATAACTCAAGCCCACAGAAAAAGTTCTTCCTAAACTATAGGATTGATAATTGTAATCTCTGCCCAAATAATTATACGTTTTGGATATCTTACTATCCAAAATATTGCTTACCGATAACTTCATCGACAAATGCTCTCCAAAACCTTTAGATATATTGACGTTCAATTTGGCCTCGGGGTGGGTGTAAATATTAGGTGTATCCCCTTTGGTAACAACGGCCAATTTTTCTCCGGCCATGTTGAACCCAAGGTTTGAACTCAACTGTAACTCTCTGTTATTATATGATAAAAACGAATTGATGACCCAAGGGGACTGCCCGTACATGGGGCGCCGTATTGAAATTCCGGCTTGCTCAGATCCAAAATTATCAACATACTTGACTTCCGATTTCAACAAACTGTAATTTCCGCCCAATGAGAAATTATTCAATCCCACAAAATCCAAGCGCTTCCTCAACTCAATTTCAAAGCCGTATAAATTGGAATTGTCGATATTAATATAATGAAACTCCGGGTTGTTGGCTCGGGGATCGTCCACCAACTCTATCGGATTAATAAAATTTTTGTAAAACAAGCTGAACGAAACCAATTCTCCTCTTTTTAGGAAATGCTCCCAACGGGCATCAATATTATTCACAAGCGTGCGTTCCAATTCAGGATTTCCGACGACTCGCCATCCTTCTTTAAAATCATAATAGGCATAGGGTGCAATTTCTCTAAATGAGGGGCGTGCCAGCGTTCGAGTCAGTGCCAATCGTATATTTGTTCTTTCAAAAAGAGAATAATTAAAATTTACGGACGGCATGAGATCTGTCGGATAAGTTTTAACTTTACTCACATATTTGTGATGATATGATTCCACATTATTCTCAATGGTCGTTTGGTTATATTCATACCTCACTCCCGCAACCATTCGCAGTTTTGAACTCCATTCCATATCCAACATTGAATAGGCTGCCGCAACAATTTCTGAAGCCTTGTAACTATTATATAAATCTGTTAAGGGGTCGTTCTGATAATATATGCCGTAAATCGCATCGGCATTTTGCCCAATATTTTCATCACTCAAATAATCATCTATACTTCCGTTAAAATCTAATTGTTGAGAAAGTAAATTAAATTTCTTTGAATCGGATGCACGGTCTTTGTATATATAAGCCAAGCCAAAATCAAAATCGGTAGTTTTTCCCAAGAATGTTGTATGTACGGATACATTCAGCTTGTTGTCCATATTCAACTCCGATAAATCTCTGAAAAATCTGGCCGGCGCTGAATAAGCATTCGGACTAATTTGAAATTGACGGCCATTATAGTCATAATTAAAAAATCTCAAATCGGGTTCCGATTGTTCGGATATGGTGTATGAACTCTGCCAACCTATGGTATATTTTCCTAATTTTTGTTCTCCGTTTAACTGAGCTGTAGATAACGATCGTTCCTGAAAACCTAACATATTTCCATAGACATAAATATCATCTTCAATTTTGTTCCCTTCCTGAAGTCTTCCCGATTTCAAGCCGCTGTTGTTACGCATAACATTTAAGCCTATTTTTCCATTCTCGCTGTATTGATAAGACAAGCCGACTAATCCGGATAACATGACTTCTTGATTAGCTGCCCGTTCTGTTTTGACCGTTGAGGGCGTCATAATTCCCCGGCCTCCGTCAGCATTTACTAAAGAGTATTCTGCCAGTTCACCGTCATTATAATAATTGAATGTATTGGAGTAGGTTCCCGAAAAAATAAATCCTAAAGAGCGCTTAAACAATTTGACATTATTGCCCACAGAAAAGGAATAACTTTGGTTGAGCGGAGATTGTATATTTTTGGTTTCCATTGTTTTATTAAAGGAAGCCGTAATCTCATCCAATTTATCATTATTGGTATATAATGCCGGAATACCATTTTGTGCCGCCTCAGGAACAGCCCGTGTACCGTCGTCAATTCCAAAAAAGTCATATTGCCCCCCTTCATACAAAAGGAAATCACTCCTTAAATTGGCCTTTGAGTTATATCCTGACGACGCCGAGAATTGCAGCATAAATTTATCCGGAAAGCTTTTGGTAACGATATCAACATATCCTCCGGAAAAAGATGCCGGCAAATTGGGTGTAAATGTTTTATGCACGACGATATTGTCAATAATATTGGACGGAAAAATATCCATCTGAACTGTATTCTTGTTGGGGTCTAATCCGGGAATTTCGGCTTTATTCAATGTTACCTTGCTGTATCGGTCACTCAACCCCCGAACGTAAACATATTTCCCATCGGAAACCGACACTCCGGACACTCTTTTTAAGGCCGAAGCGGCATCAGAGTCTCCCATTTTTGAGATAAGTTGAGCGGAAAGTCCATTAATCAAACTTCCTGATTTTCGTTGCAAATTTTGCATAGCTCCCTCCGTATCCGTAATTGCTTTGGCGGTTACCAGTACCTCTTGTATTTCCTCAGAAGCCTGTTTGAGCTTAAAAATCACCCGATGAATGCCACCGGCATCGACCGCAATAGCTTGGCTTTTTTGGGTTTCGTAAGATAAAAAAGAACATTCCAAAATTGCATTTTGCGATGAGATATTACTCAAGGAAAAACTGCCGGTATAGTCGCTGACTGTTCCAATTAAAGGATCAGAACCGTTTATAATAATTCTTGCTCCGATTATTTCTTCTCCTGTTTCGGCATCAATAACTGTCCCGTTTATTTTACCGTCTTGTGCAAATGACAAGAATCCTAACCAAAGCAAGACTAATGTAATACTAATTTTCTTCATTTCGATGTATTTAAATACTTCAAAAACCGAAGTCCGTTAGGACTCCGGTTATATTTAATTTTTAAAACTTATTATTTGTTCGAAAACGTAAGCGTCCATCCTTGCGCCCAGTTGGCAGAACCAAAAGCACCTTTATAGCTTACTGTTTCAAAGAAATCAGCCGGATAATCGGCCAATTGCGTATTCTGTGCAGTGTTTGGTACGGGATTTTCGGCAGTGATGCCGGCATCGGCTATGGTATTTGAATTAGTATCAAAGGCATCAGCCCAAGCTTGTACAAAATCAGCAGGTGCTTCATACAAAGGTTCATCATTATCATCCTTTGGTACACTAATTTTGAAAAGATTTTCAGCATTGCCCGAGCCGGGTTCAATAATACCGGCAATATTATGGAAGACATTATTTTTTACAATTAAATTTCCTTCATCAAACATTTTATAGGAACAACCCACAATCACTCCGCTGTCATCTTGCAAATATTCAATGTCGATCCCCTTATATTGGTTGGCAAATATAGAATTGGCATAGATTCCTCCGGCATTATCTCTGAATGTTATCACCTTGCCTTCGAGATTCCCGATATAAGTTGCATTGTATATTTGAGGTATGGCATAAGGGGTTCCGGTTTCATTATCTGACGGCCCTCCGTCATGCTCACCGGTACGGTCTCCGTCGGCACTTTGAATTGTACACCAAAACTGACCTTTGCCATGAAATCCTTCGTCGTAATCAAATGAGTCATCGCCTACTCCAACTACCAGAATGTATTTTAGCTGAGGGGCACCTCCGAAAAACTCTACTCCGTCATCCTTATTTGCCACCACCTCAATATACTCAATTGTAGTACCACTACCGACAGCACCAAGTGTAAGACCGTTAATCTCATTTCCCTCACCAATATCAGTCCCTCCGTGACGAACTGAAACATATTTTAAAATACCCGAATTATCGGTATCATCACTTCCGCCGTATAAACCTCTGATTTCGCTTGTAGGTATCCCTTCTATAGCTTTATCTACCGTTGCATTGTTTGTTGTGGCATTTCCCAAGATAATAATTCCGCCCCAAAGACCTTGAGCATCAGCATCAACTCCTGTGCCATCGTAATTGTCGGCTTCCGCTGTAAAAACGATTGGGCTGTCAGAAGTCCCAACAGCATTAATTTTCCCTCCGCGGGCTACAATTAAGGCACTCGCATTTTCTTCGGTTCCGGGTTTTCCTTTGACTAACGTTCCGGCCTCAATGGTCAATGTTTGTCCGTCGTTTACAAATACCAGCCCGTTAAGCACCCACGCCTTGTCTGCCGTAAATGTATAGTTACCTGTACCTTCGCCCTTATCAGTAACTGTTACTGTTGAGCCGTCCTCAGATTCTTCATAAACTGTGGCGGTCGGATTTTCGTCATTCGTATCCTCAGGGTTACAAGCTCCTAAAAAACTGACTACAAAAAAAGCAACTAAATAAAAATAAATTGTTCTCATTTTTTCTGAATTTTAAATTTATGTCTGTGTTAAGATTCAGGGCAAATATAAATGAGATACCAATTATTTTATCTGATAGGATTTTAAGAAATTGTTAAACAATTGTTAATATAATATTAAACCACTATAGTACAAATAGATACACAAGAATTCCGGCAACAGTCTTTAGAATTATACTTTAAATGATTTAATTATTTAATGATATAATGATACAATACCTTGCTATTCAACAAATGCCCTCTTTGTAAAAGTCAAATTATTAACCGTATAAAGTATATATGATGGGAATCGGCTTTCCCAAGAATAAGCAGCAGTTGCAAAGCTCCAAACGGTATAAAGCTATTTTGTGATGAGCGGGTGGGTAAAGAAAAAGGTTGTGCCGGTTTTTCCGTCGGATTCATAATAAATTTCGCCCCCCAAGAGCTTAACTAAGCCCATGGAAATTGAAAGTCCCAGACCTGTTCCCCCGATTTTTTTGATATGTTCTTTAACCGAACGTCCAAAACGAGAAAATATAACCTTTCCTGTTTCATCATCAATTCCGACGCCGGTATCTTTCACAAAAAATAATAATTTGGAGTTCTTTTTTCTATATCCCAAGGTTATTTCTCCGGCGTTGGTATATTTTACGGCATTGCTTAAGAGGTTAGTTAATATTTGTTGAAGCCTCACCTTATCTGTATTTAGAATTACGTCTGCTTTGGGAATATCTTTCTTCAGTTTAATATCAGGTTTCTGTTCAGAAATTTTTTGTGTAAATAATTCAAACAAATTATTAACCACCTCGGTAACACCGGTTTCTTTTTTTGTCAATGTCATTTCTCCAACCTCAATTTTAGAAATATCCAGTATATCGTCAATAATTCTTAACAATTGATTACTGCTGTTTTGGATAACACTAAAATAAGACTTTCTCTTTTCCTTACTGAGATTATCACTGTCAAGCAGTTGCGCAAATCCGATAATTCCGTTCATCGGCGTTCGGATTTCATGCGACATATTGCTCAAAAATGCTGATTTTAATTTATCCGATGCCTCCGCCCTTTCTTTGGCTTTTAACAATTGAATTTGGGTTTCCTTATGTTTTGTAATATCAACTATATTGGCAATTGCAGCCGATTTTCCTTTATAAGTTATATAGCCGGTACTAAAATCTATCCATTTGGTGGTACCCTTTTTAGAAATCAACTTCATTTCGTAATTATCGGTAACCTGCTCTCCTTTCAACCGACGGAGTCCTCGCTCTTTTACCGTAGATTGCATATCCGGATGAACTACATCCCAAAAATTTTTCCCTTTTAGCTCTTCAAAGCTGTACCCCAGCATTTGCTCTATCTTATTATTGACAAATACAATCTTTGTTCCCTGATAAATAAATATGCCGGAAGTACCGGCATCGGCCAACATTTTAAATTTCTGATTGCTCTCTTTTAATTCTTCTTGCGATTTTTTAAACTGGTCAATATCTCTGAGAGTAATAAATACGGCTTTCTTTCTGTTGAATGTAGTAGATTGAAAAATTCCGGACATCCATAAATGTTCATTATTTTTTTTCTTTGCTTTGAAAGTGTATGACTCATTAATCCAATTACCGGAATCGGCAATTAAAGCATGAAGATTATTGAATCCGAACTCTCCCTCCGGGGTTAATATATCATTAATTTGTATTTTTTCAAACTCCTCCGGACTGTACCCTAATATCCTGACTGCCGATGCATTACCTTGAATTATTTTCAAGTTTTCATCTAAATACAAAAAGATATCCAATGATGAATTAAACAAATACCGGTAATTCCTCTCCGCCTCTTTAATTATTTTTTTGCTGCGGACATTGCGTTTTATTTCAGCTATAAGTTCTGTTACATCTTTGGCTATAATCACCACATGATTTTGACTGATATTTATGGTACAATCTAAAAAAATAAATTTGTGGTCTTTCTTTTGAACCTTAGCTCTCAACTTAAAATCTTGATGAAACAGGGTTGAATCCCCGTCTTTATATCTGGTATATAAATTTTTTATTGTTCGAATTGACATCTTATCGTCTATATAAGATAAAGGGCTTGTTCCTAAAATATCATACTGGGTGTATCCCATTTTCTTAACCGACGGACTGGCATAAACTAAAACCGGTTCTCCTTTAAAATATTTTACTTTAAAAATAAAGTCCCCGGTATTTTCTGATATTATTCGATACTTCTCTTCACTTTCCTTTAGTTGGCGATATGCTTCATGCAGGGCTTGATACCCCTTATTGAGCTCAAATGTAACCGACTCGTGCATTTTGTTTAATTCAGATAGTTGCCGATTTATAATTCTTAGCTCATTCTGTGTTTGTTCATCACCGGAATTATCTGCAGTTTTATTGTCCAAAACAGTACTAATAACCAATACAGTATCCGTTTCAACTGAGCCTTCTGTAATAAATACTTTTCTTCTTACCTTTTGTAAAGATCCGTCAGTTGCTTTTTGTATGATATCCGAATTCAGAAATTTTTCTTTCAGCAATTTTTTATACCCTTGCTCAAATATGGTCGAATCCTCCAAATAATCATAAACATAAGTGCCTATGATATTTTCTTTTTGTAACTTTAATTGTTGGGCAAAAGCGGTATTCAGTTCCAAAATCATACCGTCGGCATCCACAAGAAATACCCCCTCGGGACTTTTCTCAAATAAAAGATTAAAATGCTCCCTGCGCAGAAGTTTTAGATCTCCGGATATTTTTTGAGGGCTTGAGGGGTAGTCGGAAATGGGAGAATTTTCCACACGACTGCTTAACGCCTTAAACTTTAATTTTAATGCGTCTAACTCTTTTCTCAGTCTTTGATTCTCTTGTTCTAATTTTATTTGCTTTTTATTCATTTTACAAACCTATAAATTAAAAACTAAATTAATTCTTGACTTTTCATATCTAACCTTAACATAATAAACAGCAATAGTGTAAACGCCCAAAGAGAAGATCCCCCGTAACTGATAAACGGCAAAGGAATTCCGATAACGGGTGCAAGACCTATAGTCATTGCTATGTTTACACCAAAATGAAAAAAGAATATGCAGGCCACAGAGTACCCAAACACTCTGCTGAAACGAGAACGTTGTCTTTCGGCCATAATAATCAGACGATATATTAATATTATAAAAAGAATAATCATTAAACTGCTGCCCAAAAATCCCCACTCCTCTCCAACTGTGCAAAATATAAAGTCGGTATCTTGCTCGGGAACAAAATCAAATTTTGTTTGTGTACCCTGCAAATATCCTTTCCCGTTAAACCCACCGGAACCAATGGCGATTTTTGACTGATTGACATTATAGCCGATACCTTTTTCATCTTCCAATAAACCCAGAAATACTTCAATTCTATCCTGTTGGTAATCATTTAATATATTTTGAAATAAATAATCAACAGAGAACACAAATAATACAGCAGCTATATATATCAAAAATATTATTGCCACGGTGTAAATTCTGTGTCTTAGATCTATAACCATATAAACAGTTGAAGCTATAAAACCGGCTGTTACAATAACGTACTCCAAAGGGATTTTTATAAAATAAATTACTACCGGAATTAAAAGCAGTAAACCGACAAAAACAAATAAAGCAAGAAGTAACAAAATAGCTCCGGGATTTCCTGAATAATAACTGTAAAAGAAAAAGGATAGAAAAACAATAATCAACATGAGTACTGTCGAAGGGAGATAGAAACTCAAAATAAAAAGCAATACAGCCAAAAATATCAGAGCCAAAAACAGATAATGTAACCCCTCTCTGAAAAATACTAAAAGAAAAGCAGAGAATACAATTGCCGAGCCGGTGTCATTCTGTAGTAGTATAAGCAATGCGGGCAAAACAATTAGTGCTGAAGCGATAATAAAATCCCGGTATTTATTAAAGCTGAACTTCCCTCTGCTAATATATTTCGCCAAAGCAAGGGCTGTTCCAAGTTTTGCAAATTCCGCCGGCTGTATTCTTAATCCGAACAACTCAATCCAGGAACGAGATTCATTTACAGTAGTTCCGAACAGAAGCACGGCTATCAGTAAAAGCATTATCAATCCGTACACATAATAGGAGAAAAAAGAAATGATATGTGACTCAATAAAAAAGAGTACAATGGCCATAACTAAGGCTACTCCAAACCATAGCATTTGTTTACCATACCTGGTGCTGAAATTAAATACTGCAACCTCCTCATTGGTATAGGCCGAAGAAAAAATATTCATCCACCCGAAAACAGCCAAAACTAAAAAAACAGCGATGGTCAGATAATCAACATTCCTTATATTTTTCGTTCTTATATTCACTATTTATCATCTTTTATTAAATCTCCTTTCAGAATACGCCCCTCTCTCCAGGTGTTGGAGATTGAATCTGTTAAATATTTTTCTATCATTAAGCTCGATATTGGGGCAGCCCAAGTCGAACCGTAACCGGCATTTTCAACGTAGACGGCAATGGCTATTTTAGGATTGTCTTTGGGGGCAAAAGCCATGAATATAGAGTGATCGTCGCCATGCGGGTTTTGTGCGGTTCCGGTTTTACCGCAAATCTCTATATGCTTTAAATAGGCTCTTCGAGCAGTTCCTGCCGATACAACTTTCTCCATCGCCTCTTTTACAACCGGAAAATGCTCACTGCCAATGGCCGAGTAATATCTGATTTGATACTGAGGGTCTATCTCATCCCCTGAAATTCCTTTTACTATATGGGGCTTATAATAATAGCCTTCGTTGGCGATAACCGCAGCGGCATTGGCCAGTTGCAAGGGAGTAAAACCCAACTCTCCTTGTCCGAATGCCAATGAAATAAGGGTATTATGACTCCAGTGCCCTTTGCCGTAATACTTATCAAAATATGTGGAGGGGTATATTAGCCCTTTATCTTCATAGGATAAATCTGTGCCCAATTTTACGCCCATTCCAAAAGACTGCACGGCTGATTTCCAGTCGTTGTAGGCGTCGTCTATTGACTCAAATTCCTTGTTATTTAGAATTCGACCGAAAACATGACAGTAATAGGCATTACTTGAAAGCTGAATAGACTTGACTAAATCTACGGCTCCGAATACGTGATCTCCTACATAATGTGAACCGGCCCAATACCCGTTGACCACAAATACGGTTTTTTCGGTTATTACTTTTTTCTCCAAAGCAATTAAGGCATTAATCGGTTTGAAAGTTGAACCGGGCGGGTACCGTGACTTTATGGCTCTGTTGTATAGTGGTTTATTTTTCGCTTGAGCGACTTTGTTAAAGTTTTCTCGCAACTTTTTGCCGACGAAAAGACTTGGGTCATATGACGGCGAGGAAACAAGGGCCAATATTTCTCCGGTTGAGGGTTCTATAGCAACAATTCCTCCTATCTTATTCTTCATTAAATCTTCTCCGTACTTTTGCAGCTCAACATCTATGGATAAAACAATATCTTTGCCGGCAATTGCTGTTGTATCATATTTTCCGTCGGCATAGCTCGCTTGAATTCTGTTTTTTGAGTCAGCCAAAAATATTTTAACGCCTTTTTTCCCTCGCAAATATTTTTCATAATTTTTTTCTACTCCGCTTTTTCCAATATAATCTCCTAACCTATAGTAGTTGTCATTTTCAATATCATCATCATTGGTTTCACCGATATACCCTAAAATATGAGCTGCGGTGGGAATGGGATATATTCTCAATGCCTTTTTTTCAACATAAAAATCAGGAAATCTGTACAAAAACTCTTGCAGTTCGGCATAGTTTTTCTGCGAAATTTCCTTTAACAGAGTTACCGATTTAAAGCGCTTGCCTCCCGATAAAATTTGTTTAAGTTCCTTTTTGGTTAAGCCGGTAATTTTCAGAAAACCGGTGGTATCAAACGGAGAAAGTTTATTAGGATAGACTTTTAAATTATAAATGGGACCGTTGCCTACAACTACTCGCCCCTCTCTGTCATATATCACACCCCGTGCCGGATGTTGAGGGATATGTCTGAAAGTATTATTTTCGGCAGAGAGCTTATATTTGGTCTCCAGCACTTGAATTCTATACAGCTGTATAATAAAAACCACGCCGGTAAATAATACAAGTAAAATGATGATATTTCGTCGAATGTTCACGCCGGTTTAATTTCTGTAAACCAAATACTGGCTTAAAATGATTACAACTATTGAAAATATAAATGTAAAAAAGAGTGTAACTATACTTGAAAAAAATAATGAAAAGCTCAAGGCATCCAAAAAAAAGAAGGTAACAAGATGAATAATTAATAATAGGGAAGCATATTTTAAAAACCATCCCAAGCCCAAATATGTTATTTGCGGTCTGTCGGAAAGTTCATAGCCATCTCTGGGGGCAATTAAATTTAATACTGCCGGTCTCAAATATGCAATCAGGACTAAAGAAAAGGCGTGCATTCCGCCGGTATCCGTAAAGATATCAATTAATAAACCCAACAGAAACGCAAAAAACAATCTAAACCATGCCGGGGTTTCAAACGGGATAAGCATAACTGCCGCAACATATATAAACGGAGTGATACCCAATGGAGACAAGGCAATATTGTTTAAAAACAACACTTGCAATAATCCAAAGAAAAAAAATAATGACAAATTCCGCAGAAATATATTTAAACCCAAAATTGAAATGTAACGTATTAATAATTCTATTTTCTACACATTGCCCGAAACTATTAAATTTTACAGGCTTTCATGAGTTCCGTTTAAAAAATAATAAAGTTGAAAGTTTATAAAGTTAAATTACTAAAAATAAAAGTTTTAAGTTAATTGAAAAATAATGGCTATAGTTTAAAAAGATGTTGTTTTTCCGGAGGTTGAGCACGTTGTTTGCAAAACAAGCCCCGAAACCGGTTTCGGCTTCGCTCAACCTCCGGAAATTTAAAAATCATCTTATAAAATCTTTATAATCACCATATTCAAAATAGCACCTCTATTCTAAACTATAGCTATAATAATTTATAAAACTCTGACAATTAAGCGCATAGCTTGTTTTACTAAAATAAACCATACTTTTTAGACCAGCGTCATTCATGCTAAAAGAACAAAAATAATATAATTAATATAGAGTTCAAAAGTAAATCTAATTTGACTCTGTTTTATTTAATATTTCTTGTGCTTTATGTCTCAACTCTTCGTTTTTGTCATTATTTGATAATAACTCCAAGGCTTTGACATAGTCGGCATAATGCTCCGACTCTTTACCAAATTCAATATTTTCCAAAGCGGCCATACGAAAAGGGGTATAGGAACTGTTTAATAATTCTGAAAATGCGTAAGACACCTCTTCTTCTCCTTTATGTTTCCCCAGTTGTTCTATAGCTTCTTGTATATCGCTATATTTTTTTACATTTTTCAATATAAAAATATAATCTTGCTTCGTTCGTGCCTCATTCTTTTCGCAGAGCAGACTATTTTCTGCATCAAATTTCACAAACTCCGGCTTATTATCAAAAGAGAACGAATATTCCTCCTCTTGTTCATCCATTAAAACGGTTCGTCGAACAACCGTATCCCGGTAATAAAAATCTACCGG
>JAYEIA010000359.1:0-4275 GCA_034659855.1 Bacteroidota bacterium | reverse complement strand
TCTGTTTTAATATAAAAAAATGGACATTGTGTATAATTGCAAATGCCTGAATGCCTGACAAAACAAATTTTGAAACAAATTCACATCTATCGCTGTCTTCATCATTGTCAGGCATTTAGGTCTTTTGCAAATAATACCGATGTCCAATTATATCGCAAAATCATATAACAGCCTTTATATTAAAGGAGTACCGCTATTTAAATTATTAAAACAGGCGAAGTCTGAAGTGCATATCAGTTCGGTTCCTTAATACCCAAGAAGTCAGTATTTCTGAAATACAGCTCAAAAGTTAATAGAATAATGTTGAATAAACAATTCTATAAAACCCGACAACTCTCCCCTTTTGCTCCGGTTAAAATTTCAAATGCCGTTCTTTCTTACGGTCGTATATATCATTGATATTCAAGAGTATTCCGGTCTCTTCAACTCTTCCGAAGTGAGTATTTATTGCCGTACCGAAAGACTTTAAAGTTGACGAAAGATTCATATATGAATTAATAAGCGGCGGTATATTCTCATTTCTGCCCCTTACCATTTTGGACAAGATTTTATAATTTTCTTCATAGCTGTTATCTTTCGGAAAAACCGGGCAAAGTTCTTCTTTGGGGTAATTAAAATCCAAAGGATTTTCAGGATATACCAGTTTTTCAGGGTCGGGAAACTGAGTTCTTAAAAAGCACAAAACTAAGTCTCTCGCATATTTATCGTATGACTCGTACATGGTAACCTTACCAAAAAAGTATTTGACATCAGGGTTCAGCACAATCAAAGCTCCGAGCCCATCCCATAAATTATCCAAGGCAAACAACGTCTTTCGACTCGCTCCTGAAGCTTGAAATTCCGGTTTCACAAAAGAACGTCCCAATTCAATAGTATAAGGTAAATAATCTTTAATAAATTTATCTGAAAATTTAAACAAGCCCTGAGTAGCAAGTTTCAAGTTTGTTCTCACACTAAAATCCAACTCCTGCAAATTAATAAATCGATAACCGCCCAAAATTTCTTTGTCCTTATTATTCCAAGCCAGGAGCTGTTTGTACGGAGTTTCATTGGTATCGTAATCATCAATATCTGCCGGTTTACCGGTTCCTCCGCCGGCTGCTCTGAACGACAATTCCCTGAGCCTGCCTATTTCCTGCATAGTATTGGGAGCTTCTTGGGCAGTTACAACATACAGCTCATTATCACCGTAGTTGGTTCTCCTGATCATTTTCTCTTTTGTCAACTCTTTCTCGAGCAAATCAACCGGTACGGGTTTAATAATATTCTTCATCTATTTGTATTTATTTAATTCTGTTCGGTATTGTATAAAATTTATTAAAAACTTGTATCTCACAATATGTGCCTAATTTATGATCTCATATTTTAACCGTCGCCACACTCAGTGAGAACATTAGTTTCTTACATTAAATAAAAAGCCAATTCCTTTCAATCGGAAAAAGAATCCAAGCTCACAATCACAAAGTTAAAGATAAATTTAAAAACCGTCTAATTTTTCATGCAAAATTAATTTACGACTCTGTAAAACTCAAAATATATCCAAAACCGGGGCAGCCAAAATAGTTGCCTTTACAGACGGTCTCCGGAACAAATCTATATCTCCGGTTCAAACTCAAGACCCGGGCAATCGGCCAACTTATAAATATGTTCTCTTATTTGGGCGGCTTGATGTGAATGCATTCTGTTGTCTGAAAACATCTCATTGCTAATCGGTTGACCAAAGGTGATATGTAATTCCTTTTGTTTGAGTTTGAACATTTCATGCGGCAAATACAACATTTCTATATTTGTTCTGATATGAAATATTTGTCTGAATTTGTATATATTATAAAAAAAGCTGGAAAGTTCACCGGAAATGTGAGTCGGAATAATATCTCGTTTATACTTCGATGCATTGGTAATAAAAGTTTTTTTCCATTCTGTATCTTGCACTTCGCCGTCAATTTTACGTGACACTAAACCCGAAGGAAAGTATATCAAGGGAGCATCAGACTTCAAAACAGAATTGAGTTCCTTGATAATCTCACGCTTTGTACGCCCGTGTTTATTAAACCCTATAAAAAACTCCTGCAGTGGCTCTACGGTCAACAAGATATCATTAACCAGTACTTTGACTCTTCCATACCGATGATGTACCGCTCTTATCAACGATAAGCCGTCGATGCTGCCGAGGGGATGATTAGCCGCAAAAATAACATTACTGTTTTCGGGAAGATGTTCTGTTCCGATTATTTTCTCGCTTCCTCCAAAAGTTTTTAATGATTCATCCAAAAAGTCAACACCGTTTTTATGATAATTATTTTTTAAAAACGCATTAATCTCGTCTTCATGGATAATCCCCTTTAGATACCTATAGAAAAATCCGGGAAAAACATGGTGCAGTCCTCCACTTTTCTTCTTAAATATCTCCTCAATATCAATTTGAACCGGCTTAGACATTGTCATATTTTTTAAGTTTTAATTAGTAATCCTCATTTTCTTGGCGTAACGGAAAAAATAATTTGAATACTGTTCCGCCGCCCTGATTGCTCTCAACAGAAATTCTACCAAAATGTACTTCAACAATACGTTTTACATAGTTCAACCCCAAACCAAAACCCTTGACGTTATGTATATTTCCGGATTGAATTCTGTAAAACTTATTAAATACTCGTTTTTTATGCTCTTGCGAAATTCCGATCCCGTTATCTGCAACTGAAATCCGTATTCCTTTTTTGAAATTTTCCGAAGAAATTTCGATTTTAGGTGCCTCGCCCTCCTGAGAGTATTTTACGGCATTGTCCAGTAAATTAAAAAATACATTGGTCATATGCATTTCATCCAAGGGAAATACAAAGTCATCCGCATCTAATTTCATATCTATTTCTCCCCCCTTCTTGGATACCCGTAATTCCATATTCACCACAGATATTTTTATAATTTCATGAATATCCAAACGTTCTTTCTTCATATGAATACGCCCCTTTTCAAAAAGTGAGGTTTGAAGTACTTTTTCAATTTGAAAACTCAGGCGTTTACTTTCATCGTCAATAATATTCAATACACCGGACATCCGGTCTTTGTCTATACTAATATTTGAATCGCCCAGCATTTGTGAAGCAAGTGAGATGGTTGCCACCGGAGTCTTCAACTCATGAGTCATATTACTTATAAAGTCATTCTTAAGTTCCGATAATTTTCGTTGTCTGTATATAATGTATATGGTAAGCGAAAATGTCAAACTAATAATAATGGTCAAAATTATAGATGTAATGATTGGTTGCGGCATCTCTTCTGAAATATAACTTTTATCCTTGGAGAAATAAACAACTAAGTAGTTGGAAGATGAAAATATGTCATTGGGAAAAAGCTCAGTTTCATAGGTCTTTTTTACAAAATTCAGGCTAAAGCCCTTTGTCTCCATAAAATATGTATTGGTAGTATCTTTGACGGCAAACTCAAAAGGCAAATCTATCCCGTTGAGATTAAAAGACTCTTCGATTAGTTTTCGAACCAGATTTTGAGAAATACGCTCCTCAATATTAATCTCTTTTCGAATAAGTTTATTGATAATATTTTCAACAAAAACAGATTTTTGATCCATTTTACTGACAATATCTTGCTTTAATTCATCTTTGGTGTACTTTCGATAGTTTCGAATACTGTCATTTTTTTGCTGAACCCCTATATAAGAATCGGAGTCCTCATCCATTACCAAAACATTGGACCTTAGGGAGTCCGAAGCATAATACCCCCGATTTTCAAAAAAATTTCGTCCCTGAAGCATAGTGCTGTCAGAACTGTATGAAACGGTTTGATTGGTTATTTCCAGTACAGTCTCCCGCTCCTCAATTTTTTTTACTACCCGATACAACGATTTATTCACAGACTGACTAAACTCCTGCTCTTTCACAAGCAATGCATTTTTTATCCATCGTCCCTGCACCACAATCAGCCAAATCATGGTAACGGTCATAATCCCTGTAAGCAACCAAATGTATTTTTTTTTCATAACCAATTTAAGTCAACTCAAAATTAAGTAATAATACAATTATTTAATGGTATAATGGTGCAATAGTTCAACTGATTATCCGTAATATAACAATTTTAAAATACGGAAAATTTATGTGTTACTACTTACCATTCAATTTATGAATTCGATCTAAAACATATGTTTTATTTTAGTAAAACAAGTTATATGCTTAATTATCAGAGTTTTATAAATTATTTTATAATTAACTTAAAACTCTTATTTTTAGTACTTTAACTTTATAATCTTTCAACTTTATAGCTTTT
>JAYEIA010000358.1:0-18937 GCA_034659855.1 Bacteroidota bacterium | reverse complement strand
GACAATTTGGGGAATAGAATTTATTTCCGCAAAACTTAATATTTCAAAAAAAAGAAGAACCGTTTAGTTGTATTAAATATGAGTCCGGTCTAAAAAGTATGTACTATTTTAGTAAAACAAGCTATGCGCTTAATTATCAGAGCTTTACAAAGTATTTTACAATTAACTTAAAACTCTTATTTTTAGTACTTTAACTTTGAGTCCACTCCGAAAATACCATTTTTGGAAAATCTTGTAAATACAAAAATAGTATTGAGTTAATAATAAGGACTTTATGATTTAACAAAAACATGTAAATCTTGTCAATCCTGTCAAAAAAGACTTTTTGGAGTACACTCAACTTTACAAACTTTCAACTTTATAACTTTTTAAACTGAACTCATGAATGCCTACCATTTCGGTCTGATTGGTTTCCCATTGTCTCATTCATTTTCTGAGCAATACTTTTCAAATAAATTTAAGAACGAAAATATTTCAAATTGCCGATACAAGCTTTTTCCGTTGAAAACGATCAAAGAATTCAATAAATTGCTCATCAATAATTCCCGACTAAGAGGTCTCAATGTAACGATTCCTTATAAAACTTCAGTCATTAAATATTTGGACGAATTGTCTCCCGAAGCAGAAGAAATAGGAGCAGTCAATACAATCAAAATATTAAGACAGGGAGACGAGATTTATTGTAAAGGGTATAATACAGATATTTTCGGTTTTCAGACAGCCTTAGGGGATATTAATCGAAAGTTTCGGTCAGCTTTGATTTTAGGTACAGGCGGAGCTTCAAAAGCTGTAGAGTATGTGCTGAGAACTTTGAATGCAGAAGTTACTTTTGTTACACGATCTGCAGGAAATCTTTCAAATGTGCTGAATTATAATGATCTCAACCGGAATATCATTCAAGGCGTTGACCTTATTGTGAATACAACCCCCCTTGGGATGTTCCCCAAAAAAGAACTATCTCCGGATATTCCGTATCATGCATTGACCGACAAGCACTTACTTTTCGATTTGATTTATAATCCGGCAGATACCTTATTTATGAAGAAAGGACGCAGGCAGGGGGCAAAAGTTACCAACGGATTATCCATGCTCAAGTATCAAGCCGAAAAAGCATGGTCTGTTTTTGGAATATAAGAAAAAATGTTACTTTTGACATTGAATATACTATAAAAGGTTTAATTATGCAGATTGAATTTTCTGTACTTTCGGTTTATAAATTTTTGTTTTTGGCTCTGATATTATTTTTGGTATTACGAGTACTCTTCTTCATTATTCCATTATTTATCAAGCGAAATGAAAAATTAAAAAAGTTAAAAAAAGTGCTTCCTATTGTTGAATTTTTTTCATGGGGATTCTTTTTCGTTTGGGCTTTTAATTTTTTTCTTACAAAAAACAGCGTATTAGCAGCAATATTATTTTTTTTAACCCTTATAATTGGGGTGTGGGCCACATGGTATTTTATGAAAGAATACCTTATCGGGTTGGTAATAAGGACCGGAGGCCGAATTAACGAAGGAGAAACTGTAACCATTGGAGAATACACCGGCGTGGTATCGAAGTTTGAAAGACAGGTTTTGTGCCTTGATCGCAAAGCAGGAGATTCTGTTCAAGTCCCGTACTCCTCAGTATTTAAGTCTGAATTAATAAAAGGCAGTACGACTCAAAAGGGAAAAGTAGGAAATGTTACCGGAAATATGATTCGTTTAACGGTAACTAAAAACAATACAATTACAGAAACAGTTGACCAACTTCGAATAAAAATTTTGAACCTTCCATGGGTTACAGGCAGTGCTGAGCCGGTTATAAAATTGGAGTCAGAAACTGAAAATTCTTATATATTTGATATTATGTTATATACCTACGATAACAAATATCTGTATAAAATTGAGGATAATTTGAAGAATTTAAACTTTTAAAATGCAGAAACCAAAGCCAATCAATTTTTTTGTGGTTGATGATGAATCATCTTTCATCCGAATAGAAAAAAAGATAATCAATAAGGTGAAAGACGATTTTAACAACGAAAATGTGATTTTTAATATTAACACGTTTACAAATTTTGAATCAGCCAAAGAAGGAATTAATAATTCTGTTGACATTGCATTGCTGGATTATCATATCGTTGACAAAAATAATAACGGCATAACTTCAGAAACTATATTAGAAGGTTTAAAAACTATTAATGAAGATATTCACGTTATTATGCTGACCGGAGAAAATAACCCGGAGATTGTAAAACGCCTTAAAAATAAAGGAGCCTCCTTTTTTATTTCAAAAAGTCCCAAAACTATCATTAGAATTATTCCTACCATAAAAAGTATAGTCCGAAAAATAATAAAAGCTTCAACATAGAGCCGACAACTAAGGGGTTGTGATGAAATAAATTGACAGTTTTAAACGAAGTTATTTTGTTCTAAACTCACCTTTCACCCTTCACCCCTCACTCTTCACCTTTCACCCCTCATCCTTCAAATCTAAAAGAGCAAAAGAACGAGCTTAAATCGTCAAGTTACTTCGGAACAATCCCTAAGCCTATGAATACCGGCGGTCTAATACCCGTTTAATTCCATAGTAACAGTAGGTATAAGTAGTAAACAAGCCAGAATAGCGACCATAAGAATTAACGGAAATATAAATTTAAACCATTTTTCATACGGCACTTTGGCCACACCCAGAACACCTATTAATACACCGGAGGTTGGTGTGATCATATTTGTAAAACCGTCACCAAACTGAAAGGCAGTTACTGCTGCTTGCCTCGAGATTCCCAATAAATCAGATAATGGTGCCATTATCGGCATCGTGAGTGCCGCTTGCCCGGAGCCCGACGGAATAAACAAATTCAAAAGGGTTTGGAAAAAATACATGATACTGATGGAAGCTATCTTGCCGAAATCAGCTATAGAACCGGAGATACTGTAAAGGATGGTATCAATGATTTTTCCGTCGTTCAAAATTTCAATAATTCCGCCGGCAAGCCCCACAACCAATGCCGCTCCCGCAATATCCTTTACACCTTTAATAAAGGTCGTAGCAATTTTGTTGGGAGAATAGCCTACGGCAATCCCCGACATAATCCCGAGAGCAAAAAACATAGCAGCAATCTTTTCCACATACCACCCATAGCTCATAACTCCCACAACAAGAAACAAAATACTGAAACCGAGCATGGTAATGACAAAATACCGAGCCGATTTTCTGATGATAAAAATATTTATAACCGCATAAAGTCCGGTCAGAACAGGAATAAAAGCAAACCGGATTTTTGAAGAACCCAATTGCATTACTGATTCGGGATAGGCTATTGAAAATGCAATTAATGAGGCCAAGCTGATCGCATAAGCTATCCATGCCGGTTTTTGAGAGAGTTCCGGAAGAGTCTCCGTCTTGTTTCTACCCGATTTTCTCCAATATTCATCCTCCTCATAGACAAAGGACTTTTCCGGTGATTTATAAACTTTATTTGCATAGCGTAACACATAGGTTATACCTAATACATTTATTATTACCCAAGCAAAAAACCGATATTCTATTCCCGAAAATAAGGGGGTAATTTCCGCTATACCTTGGGCTATCCCTACTGTAAACGGATTGAGGAATGCTCCGGCAAAACCGAATCCGGCAGCAAGAAATACCATAGACACCCCGGTTATTGAGTCGTAGCCCATGGAAATAGCCAAGGGTACAAGAATCATTACAAAAGGAATGGTTTCTTCGCTCATGCCGAATATAGCTCCGAATAAACTGAATATCAGCATAATAATAACCAGAATTAAGTTGTTAATATTGATGTTCTTGAAGAGTTTTAGTCGCTTAAGCTTTTCAGTTTTCCTCAAAAATGAGTATATCCCTTGGTCTATTGCACGGCTTTCGGTAACAATCATAAAAGCACCTCCCACCATAAAAATAAAAACTATGATTCCGCCCTTATCAGTAAATCCTTTAAAAAGGGCAGTGAAAATTTGCCAGCTTTGGGCTTCGCTGTCTGCTTGGGTATATGTATTGTTAATGATGACTTCTCTTGGTTCTCCGTTGATTACTTTTGTTTCGCGCTGATAATTACCTCCGGGAATAATCCAAGTCAGAATGGCCGAAAAAATAATGATGTAAAATATAAGAACATAAGTATGCGGTATTTTTTTTAACATATTATTGTTTTAAAACTTGAGATGCTTATACTTTAAATCGTTTAATTATTTAATGATACAATATCTTGTTATTCAACAAATACACTCTTTGTAAAAGTCAAATTATTAACCATCTAAAATACAAATTAAAGTTTGAACTAAGGCTATTCAGCACAAACTATTATTCCTTATGCATGCGAAGTTAAAATCATTTTATAAAATTAAAAATCCTTTTTTTTCATTAATTCTTTTTATAATTTAGCCCCCGACAAAACGAAGTATTAACGAAGATTATCCTATATTTTTATCTTTTATGACTAAACTTTTCAAGAACATTGATTGCTTAATGCAAACCGGTTTAAACAAACGTTTGCGGGTTTCCGGGAAAGAAATGTCAAAAATTAACTCGGTTGAAAATGCTTATCTTTTGATTAGGGATGACAAAATTCTTGATTACGGAAAGATGACGGATCTTCCCAAAAATAGGTCGTACGATGATGTAGAGGATCTCGCAGGAAAATATGTATTTCCTTCATTTTGCGATTCTCATACGCATCTGGTGTATGCCGGCAGCCGAGAAATTGAATATAACGATAAAATTCGCGGTCTGTCTTATGAAGAAATTGCCGAAAGAGGAGGAGGCATACTGAATTCTTCAAAGCTGATAAATAAAATTTCGGAAGATGAGCTGTACCGGCAATCCGCCAAACGCATCGATGAAATCATAAGCCAAGGAACCGGAGCCGTTGAAATTAAAAGTGGTTACGGCCTTACGGTTAAAGGAGAATTGAAAATGCTCAGAGTCATTCAACGATTAAAAGAAAGCAAACCCTTGCAAATTAAGGCAACTTTTATGGGAGCACATTCTGTTCCGATGGAATACAGAAACAATAAAACAGCCTATGTTGACTTGGTGGTTAATGAGATGCTGCCCAATGCAGCCAAAGAGAACTTGGCCGATTATATAGATGTATTTTGTGACAAAGGTTTTTTTACCCCCCAAGATACGGATCGGATTTTAAAAGCAGGCCTAAAATACGGGTTAAGAGGGAAAATTCATGCCAACGAATTGGACTATTCCGGCGGCATACAAGTCGGGGTTAAAAATAATGCGTTATCTGTGGACCATTTGGAATATACCGGACCGGAGGAAATAAAAGCATTATCGGGCTCTGAAACTATGCCGGTGATACTTCCGGGTGCAGCCTTTTTCTTAAACATGAAATATGCTCCTGCACGCCAAATGATTGATGCCGGCTTGCCGGTGGCCATAGCCACGGATTTTAATCCGGGTTCATCTCCCGGCGGCAATATGAAGCTGATGATGTCTTTTGGAGCAGTAAACCATAAAATGATAACAGAAGAATTAATACATGCCGTAACAATAAACGGCGCATATGCCATGGGATTGAGTAATGATGTGGGTTCAATAACTAAAGGTAAAATTGCAAACTTTTTTATTACAAAACCAATTCCTTCACCGGAATATTTAGCATATGCATATAGTTCAGATTTAATTGACAGCGTATATTTAAACGGCAAAAAGCAATAGAATATTTGTGCATATTATATAGATAATAGTTCGTTAAATTTTTATAATTATCTGATATTCAGTATTTTATAGAGCAACTCGTAAGCAAGTTAAAGTATTCATTATTACGTGCTTAGTTCGTAATATAACAAAGTGTTGATAGAGTAAATTGTAGATTAAATATAATATGCATAACTTTGAGAGTTAAATGTGAAAATTATGAAACAATTAATAGAATGTGTTCCGAATTTTAGTGAAGGCAACGATCTTTCTAAAATTAAAGAAATTACCAACGCTATTGAAACTGTTGACGGGGTAAAACTATTGGATGTTGACCCCGGAAAAGCAACAAACAGAACCGTTGTAACTTTTGTCGGTGAGCCAAAGTCGGTTATAGAAGCAGCATATAGAGGGGTTAAGAAAGCCTCTGAGGTTTTGGATATGACAAAACACAGCGGAGAGCATCCTCGGTTTGGGGCAACCGATGTGTGTCCGTTGGTTCCTATCTCTAATATTTCTATGGAAGAAACAGTGGAGTACGCCCGAGAACTTGGGGAAAGAATAGGCAATGATTTGAACATTCCAATTTATGCCTATGAAAATGCAGCCTTTGATGAAAAACGAAAAAATCTGGCCTATTGTCGTTCGGGAGAATATGAAGGTCTTAAAGAAAAATTGACCAAGCCGGAGTGGAAACCTGATTTCGGCCCGGCAGAATTTAATGCCAAAGCGGGAGCTACGGCCGTAAGTGCACGAAATTTTTTGGTGGCATACAATATAAATCTAAATACAACGTCTACCCGAAAAGCCAACTCCATAGCTTTTGATGTCAGAGAAAACGGACGGGTAAAACGTGAAGGCGGAAAGCTGACAGGAAAAATATTAAAAGATAAAAACGGGAAAACACTGCGTGAGCCCGGAACACTCAAAAGTGTAAAAGCCATTGGCTGGTATATAGAAGAGTATCAAATTGCTCAAATCTCCATGAACTTGACAGATATTACCATAACGTCTGTTCACGAAGCTTACGACGAAGTGTACAGATGTGCCGGAGAGCGAGGCATACGAGTAACCGGCTCGGAATTAGTGGGGCTTATGCCCAAAAAAGCATTGCTTGACGCCGGAAAATATTTCTTGCAAAAACAAGAACGATCACTGGGAATTTCTGAACGTGAAATTATTAAAATTGCCGTCAAGTCTTTAGGCTTGGATGAGTTAAAGCCATTTATCCCGGAAGAAAGAATAATTGAGTATATGCTCGGAGCAGACCATGAAAAGCTTCTTGTAAATTGCAAACTTAACGACTTTGCCGACAAAACTGCTTCAGAAGTTCCGGCACCCGGAGGCGGTTCAATATCTGCCTATATGGGAGCACTCGGAGCAGCACTCGGAACCATGGTTGCAAATCTTTCATCTCATAAAAGAGGATGGGATGCCAAATGGAAATCATTTTCAGATGTTGCTGAAAAAGGACAGCATTATAAAGAGCAATTGTTGGATTTGGTTGATGAAGACACCAAAGCATTTAATAATATTATGGCAGCCTTTAGATTACCAAAATCAACGGATGAGCAAAAGTTGTTAAGAAAAAAAGCCATTCAGGATGCAACCAAATACGCCATCGATATTCCTTTCAAAGTAATGGAGTTATCATATGGTGCCATGAGCATAATGAAAGAAATGGCAGAAATTGGAATGAAAGCATCGGTAAGTGATGCCGGCGTAGGTGCATTGGCTGCAAAAGCTGCCGTTTCAGGCGCATTTTTGAATGTAAAAATAAATTTGTCCGGCTTGGATGATAAATCTTTTGCCGAAGAAATAAAAGCCAAAGGAAAAGATTTGGAGGAAAAAGCCGAGCAAATGCAAAATAAAATTCTGAAAATCGTCAATAAAAAAATTGAGGAGTAGGGGAGACCCTTTATTCAGTTGTCTGACTAAGGAACGCAAACAAAATAATTTCGCCTAACTATCATAATTTATTTTGTATCCGTTCCCGGAAAGAATATCATTGAATATCTCTAATAAAGACAGATAGAATTTAAGTAGTAACACATAAATTTTTCCGTATTTTAATATTGTTATATTATTGGAAATCAGTTGAAATATTGCACCATTACACCATTAAATAATTGTATCATTACTTAGTATTATTTTATAAACCTTAAATATTAATTAAAAACAAATTTTATGAAAAAAATAGCTTTATTATTTGTTATTTTTGCCGTAACTGTTGCAAGTGTTGTTGCACAACGCTCTGTAACGGGTACAGTTACCGACGAAGGAGGATCTCCGATTCCCGGTGTAACTGTTGTGGTGAAAGACGTTACCGGAGGTACTATTACCGACCTGAACGGGAACTACTCCATAAATGTACCCGGCTCAGACAATATTTTGATTTTCACCTATATTGGCTTGGAGACCCAAGAAATTCGAGCTAAAGACAAAGCAACAATTAATGTTAGTATGTCGTCTAAGGCAGAAGAAATTGACGTGGTTGTTGTAACCGCCGTGGGGGTTAGAAAATCGGAAAAGAAAATTGGATATGCCGCTACAAGTGTCGGTGGAGATGAAATCACCAAAACGCAAGATCGTAGTGCGATAAATGCACTATCGGGTAAAGTAGCCGGTGTGAATATATCCAGTGCATCCGGTGCTCCGGGGTCATCAACCCGTGTAATCTTCAGAGGATTTTCTACTTTTAACGGCAGTAACCAGCCGCTTTATGTTATTGACGGAGTCCCTATTAATAACTCCGCTTCCGGAAGTACTTCCCTAAACGGCGGAACCGACTTTGGAAACCAAGGAAATGATATAAACCCGGATGATATTGCCGAAATAACATTTCTAAAAGGTTCAGGCGCCACGGCTCTCTACGGTTCACGTGCTGCAAACGGTGTTATTGTTATTACTACTAAAAAAGGACAATCAGGTAAAAATAAGAAAACTGAAATTTCAGTAACTTCAACGGCTAAATTTTCTACTCCCTTACGAATACCTCAACTCCAAAATATATACGGACAGGGTATCTTCGGAAACTGGGATCAAAGAGAAAATACCAGTTACGGCCCTAAGTTTGACGACGAGCTTCACTATTGGGGGCACGTAGTCGATGGCGAAAGATTAATTAAGCCTTATTCTTCTTTGGAAAATAATGTTTCCGACTTTTTTGAAATAGGGCGCACCTACCAAAATTCAGTTTCTTTGAGTGGAGGTAATGAAAATTCTTCATACTATATGTCTTTCTCTAATGTGAACGACGACGGTATTTTTCCTGAAGATAAAGACAGCTACAAAAGAAATACATTTTCTTTAAGAGGAAGTACAAAACTCTCTAACAATTTTTCAAGTACAGCTTCTTTGAACTATATCAATAAGAAAAATAAATTTGTACCAACCGGGCAAGGTGGTCAATCCGTATGGAACAATATACTGCAACAGCCGCGCGATATTCCGATATTGGAATTGTCAAATTATCAAGATAAGTTCTATGATAATGATACTTATTACAGTCCTTATACCACCAACCCGTATTGGCCGTTGATGGAAAACGGAAATCAAAATAATGAAGACCGTGTATATGGTTCTGCTCAGATTTCGTACCGTCCTACCGACAAATTGAACTTTATGTTCAGAACAGGAACAGATGTATCTAACCGCCAGTTAAAAGAGTGGAGAGCTAAAAAAATTAACTCAAGTGCTGCTGATGGTGGTTTCAATGAAGGTGTTGATACAGAAGAAGGTGTGGTTGAAGAGTATTCACAGATGGGAAACCAATTGAATACAGATTTCATTGCGACCTATAATGACAAATTTGAAGATTTTGATATTTCTTTTATGGTTGGTCATAACATGAACCAAAAGACATATCGCAGTCAATATGCCGGAGCAACAGGAATAGATATTGAAGGCTTTTATGATTTGAGCAACACCTACGGTACACCAAGTGTATATGAATATTCTTATACAAGAAGATTAATCGGTGTTTTCGGAAACTTTGAAGTGAATTATAAAGGATGGTTAAACTTGCAATTATCAGACAGAAATGACTGGTCGTCAACTTTGCCTACCGAAAATCGTTCATTTAATTATCCCGGCGTAAACATTGGATTTGTTTATTCGGATGCCTTTAAAGCGATTAAGAAAATAATTCCCTATGGAAAATTCAGAGTAAGTTGGGGAAAAACAGGAAACGATGCAGGGATATATCAAGTTTATCCAATATTCTCGCAACCATACAGGTTTCCGCTTCCGGGAAATGTAAACGCATTTTCAGTAGGAAACAGAATCGGAAATCCGAATTTAAGACCGGAACTTACGTCGGAGTTGGAAATTGGGACAGATTTAAGATTTTGGGAAAATCGTGTAAAAATTGACTTCTCCGTTTATGAAAAGACTATTACAGATTTGATATTTGATGTAGAATTGGCCGGTTCTTCAGGATATACTGTACAGACCATGAACGTTGGTGAAATTACCAATAAAGGAGTTGAGGTCCTAGTTAGTTTGGTTCCCGTGAAAATGGAAAATTTTGAATGGAATTTTTCTGTGAATTTCGCAAAAAATATTTCTAATGTGGATAAGTTACCGGATGAATTGGACCATGTAGATATTATGGGACTTCTCGGAGGAACAGAACATTGGTTCAGAGCCTACGAAGGAAGACCTATAGGTATATTTGAAACCTCTGCTCCCAAAACGTGGACTGATGACAACGGAGAAGAGCATCTTGTGGTTAACTCACAAGGAATTCCGATGTTGGCTGATGAAGGCTATGTAGAGTCCGGAACATCTGAACATGATTTTATAGCCGGTTTTACTACAGGTTTTAGAATTTATAAAATGATAAGTATATCTGCATCAGTGGATTGGAGACAAGGAGGCGTAATGCATTCACGTACTGCCGGTATGGTGTACTTTACAGGAATTGCTCCGCAGACACTTTACAATGACAGACAACCGTTCATCGTTCCCGGCTCAGTAATGCAACAAGGTATTGATAATGAAGGAAATCCGATATATGTAGAAAATACAAGACCGGTACTTTACGAAAGTCTCGGCGGTTCTGCAGATTCATATTTTGACAGAGGAGCAACCATGGTTGGTGAGCACGAAATAGTGGATAAATCATTTATCAAATTACGATCGGCAAGTATCTCATTTAATATGCCGAAAAAATGGTTGGAAATAACTCCGTTTGGTTCTGCAAGTGTCAGTATGATAGGAACAAATCTACTGCTGTGGACACCGGAGTCAAACAACTTTATTGATCCTGAAGCAACAACCTACGGTAATGATTTGATGGCAGACTTCGGAGAATTTGGAGCAACACCGTCGGTACGAACTGTCGGGTTTAGTTTATCATTTAAATTTTAAGAATGAGGTAAATTTTGATATCTCGAATCAATAAAATTTAATAATAATAGAAATAGTAAAAAATATAATAATATGAAAAAAATAATAATACTCATAATGCTGCCGGCCGTACTTTTTATCGGCGCATGCGGAGAGTTTTTAGATGTAAATCATGATCCGAACAATACCGAGGAATCTACCAAGGCTTTGGTATTTCCGGCAGGTGTTGAAAATACGGCAAATGTTTTTGGCGGGTCATGGCAAATTTTAGGAAGTATTTGGTCGCAGCACTGGACATCAGAACCCAACGCCCCTCAATTTCAGGGAGAAGACAGGTATGAAGTCCAAGCCGGAGATTATAATTATGATCTCAGAGGTTGGGAATACCTTTATACGCGATCATTAATGGATTACGAATGGGTAAAACTTCAAGCAAAAGCCGATCAAGATTGGAATTACTACTTAATGGCTAATGTGATGCAAGCATACACCTACCAAGTACTTATCGACTTTTTTGATCAAATTCCGTTTTCGGGAGCCTTGCAAAAAGAACCGGCAGCATTTGAACCCGGCGAAAAAGTTTACGACAGTTTAATTGTTCGTCTTGATGAGGCTTTGGCAAAAGACTTTGATGCACCGACCTGTACAAAACCCGGAAATGCTGACCTTTTGTTTAACGGAGCAATGAACGATTGGGTACGTTTTGCCAATACCTTAAAATTAAAATTATATTTAAGACAACGTTTTGCCAATCCTACAACAGCTCAAGAAGGTATTCAGGCTTTGTTTGATGAAGGTGCTGAATTTATTGATAAGAATGCCGAGTTCTCAAACTTTTTGGATGAATCGGGTCGAGACAATTATTGCTATGCTATAGAGTTTAGAGGCGGAAGCATTAATATGTGTGCAAGTAAAACTATTTTAGATTACTTGGTTGATGAAGGCGATCAAAGAATAGACACGATGTTTACGGAAGGAACCGGTGGCTACAAAGGAATGTATCAAGGAGATATAAGAAATCAATACTCTTATGATACAGAACCTGAGACGTATTCAAAGCCAATAATTACTCCAATTCAGCCGGTTGTATTTATGTCAGCTGTTGAAACTAAGTTGATGTTGGCAGAGATTGCATTGGTATATGGTTTGGGCGGCGATGCTGAGACTTTGTATCAAGAGGCGGTTGATATGGATTTTGACAGAAAAGGGATAAAACTGGAAGGAGGTGATACACCGGATTATAAAACCTTTAACGGAGATCAAGAGCATGATCTTGAAATATTAATTGTTGAAAAATGGGTGGCCTTAGCTAATACCCAAGGAATGGAGACATATTTTGAACACAACAGAACAGGCTATCCTCGCGAAAGTGATGTGCTGATTTCTGATGATAACTTTGCGACACAATACACGGAAGGAGAATTTATTGTTTCGGCTTCCGGCGTTCTGCCGCCAAGCAATCCGTATCCAAAACGTTTGTTGTTGCCCTCGTCAGAGGAAAGTAAAAATCCGAACTTCCCGGGAAGAGAACCGATATACGAACCGGTTTGGTGGGATGTTAGAGATTATCCGTATTAACAGACTTACTAACTTTGAAAATATAAAATTATGAATAAAAATATTTTAAAATATCTTGCTATTGTCATTTTTGCACTCTCTTTTGGGGCATGTGACTTAGTAATTGATGAAGATACTACAGAAAATATCTCTATTGTTTCTGTAAAGCCCGTAATTACTGTGCTTGGAGAGCAAATTATCAGCATGGAAGTGGGGGGCTCTTATACAGATGCCGGTGCAGATGCCGATGCCGGAGATAATGATTTTGATTTGGAAATTGTTTCCGGAAATGTAGATCCTTCTACTGCCGGATTTTATTTGGTAACCTATAAAGCTGAAAATGAGTATAATTGGGTCTCCTATGCCTACCGTTCAGTTCTGGTACATGATGGTACGCCGTATTATGAAGACATTTCCGGTGGATATAAAGCAGGAAATCAAACTTCCGAAGGCTACCAGTTTGAGTCACAAGTTGCCGAAGCAGAGGGCTTGAACGGCTATTGGACCATAACCAATGTCTGGCTTGAGGAAGGAGTTACAGCTCCAATTTATTTTGCCGATAATGATGACGGAACATATAGTGTTGTGCCGTATGAGCATGAAAGAAAAGGAATTATTTTTGGTACAGCAGAAAAGGTAATAGAAATTGATGAATTCAATATCGAATATGAATTTCTGGTGTTTCAGCTTGAAGTCCATACCAAAAGCGGAAAGATACTGAATAAAGAAATGAAGTGGGAAGTTGTGTAAACGGCTTTCTGTTTCTTGAAACTATTATTCAAATTATATTTATAAAATTTTAAATAAACTCAGAATGAAAAAACTAATAAAATACAGTTTTCTTATCCTTGTCGTTGCAGTTTTTGGAGCTTGTGAGCTATATCCTGACTGGAATGACTATGTTGAATTCGACCCGACTTATCCTGTGAGCGGCGAATATATTGTCAATGATTATACTGATACCGGAGATCTTATGGATGAGGCGTATGGATCTTACACCATATACATATACAATAAAGCGAACAATGAGGCCGACGGTTCAGACTCAATATGGATTGACAATAAAGTGGGCCACGGAGCTTCGAATTATGCTTTTAAGTACAAAATTAAAAGTAAGGCTGATATGTCTAACCTTGCATTTAATTGTACCGAGCAAGGAAATGTCACCGGGTTGAATGTGAACCCTTTAGATTCCGCTGCAACGGTTACAATTACAAACAGTAAAGTTTTTGACAACAGTGACGGAATAGAGGATGCTACAGCAGACAGTATCTTCTTTGAGGTTGAATACTCCTATTACAACAGTAGTGATGTCCTGGTAACGGAAACATTTCAAACAGCCGGGCACAGAAAAACAGGATGGGAAAATCCTAACTATGATGATGATATGTAGGAATTCTTGACCGTAAAATATCACCGTTCAGCCAAAATATATTATTTTTGGCTGACGGTGTTTTCCGATAACATCCGGAAATATTTTTTTTTAATTTGTAAAGGCTTACCTTTACAACAATGAGTTAGGTCTGAAAAGTATGTTCTATTATAGTGAAATAAGTTATATGCCTAATTAACAGAGTTTTACAAATTGTTTTTACAATTAACTTAAAACTCTTAATTTTAGTACTTTAACTTTATAAACTTTTAACTTTATAACTTTTTAAACTGAACTCAATAATGAATCAAATTATTATAAATTGTATTTATTCACTTAATCTATTAATTATGAGAAAATTAGTATTATTCTCTGCTTTATTTGTTTTCAGTTTTTCTTTATTTGCGCAGACAGACAAAGCCGTTATTCAAAAAAATGTAACGGCAATTAAAGTAAATGAAAAACAAATTGTAAATCAGAAAGTTACTGTACAAGGTTTGGATCAAAAACTGGCGGGTGTTGTAATTGGTAACACAAATTATGACTTGCAGACAAACTCTGCTGTAGCTAACAGAATTATTAACTTTGGCGACGGAAGAGTTTCAGCTACTTGGATTCAAGATCATTCAGGTGCTCCCGGAGGAGCTACACGTGGTGCCGGGTACAACCATTCGACAAACTACAGCGACGGTCTTCCTTCATGGCAATATACCGACATGGACGGAAACTCCAGAATTCAAGATGAAAGAACAGGTTGGCCTACATTAATGTCTAACGGTACTGAAGAGTACGTTGCAGCTCATCTGTCAAGTTTCAGCGGAATGTTCGGAAACAAGCAAACCATAGGTGCTGCAGGTTCTAATTGGCCTGAAGATAATATTGAAGGCGGACCCGAGGCTATGTTATGGCCAAGAGGTGCTTCTGCCGGTGATTATTATTATGCAATAGCCGTTGATGACTATGTAAATAGTCCTTCTGAAATTGAATCAGTACATTTTTATAAGTCAGATGATGCCGGTGCAAACTGGACTTATACAGGTGTATTACCAAATTTTAATGACTACTATTTTCAAGGACAAGGCGATGTTTATGCCATTGATGCAAAAGATAATTATGTTGCAATTGTTGTTTTTGGCGATTATTCAGATACAAGATTATGGAAATCTGATAATTATGGTGAAACATTTACTCAGATGGTAATTAACGACTCGCCGGTTGATCGTTACAACTTCACAGGAGGAGTTATTCTTGACGAAGACGAAGACGGTGCAGCAGATACTCTCATGACAACTGACCAAACCGGTGATGTTATTATTGATAACAACGGTAAAGTACATGTTGTGTTTTCAAGAATGAGAAATCTTGACGAAGATGCTTCGGATAACGGTGCTTTCAGTTATTTTCCCGGTACAGACTGGTTATTATACTGGAACGAAGACATGGGCGAAGGCGAATATGGTGGTATGGTAACAACTCCCGGATTTATTGACATGGCAGTACCTGCAGCAGTTGATACTATCGGTTGGAGTTATGACAATAACGGCGACGGCGAATGGGTATATGCTGTAGATGGTAGTGGATTTGCTTCATTCGGAACATATTACACCGCCATGACTTCATTCTCAAAATTAGGTATTGATGCCGATAACAACCTTTATGTTATATTCTCTACAGTTATGGAAGGAGAAGAATATATAAAGTCTGATGCAAACCCGTTAGAGCAAAGCTACAGACATGTATTTATCAGAGGAATGAACGGAGCCACAGGCGTATGGGGTAACCCAATTTGCATAAGCAACGAGGTGCAAGCGACTGAAAATGTCTTTCCGACAATGGCAAGAACCGTAGGAGATGATGTATTATTCTGGTATCAGAGTGATAATGAGCCCGGACTTCATATCAGAGGTGATGAAGATCCAACAGTAACAGACAACGCTATTATTTTTAAAGCGGCTCCTGCTATGGCTTTCATTACTGACGTCAATGAGTTGTCATCAAACTACTCAGTAAATGTTTATCCTAACCCGGCCAACGATTATATTACTTTGACAAATGTACAAAATGCAGATGTTGAAGTCTATAATATCTTAGGTGCGAAACTTTACAGTTCAAATAGTTCTTCTGATAATATGACAATTAACATGTCAAAATACTCAGCCGGAACTTATTTTGTTAAAGTAACTTCTGTCGAAGGTACCGTAACTAAAAAAGTTATTGTTAAATAGTTTTTTTGAAACTGTTATAGTAATTATAGAGACCCTGCAGAAGCAGGGTCTTTTTTATGATCTTCAAATCCAATGTTTATCATTTTTACGTATCTTTAAATTTAAGACTTGATATTTTAAAAAGTTTAATATAAATTGCAACCAAATAGAATAATTGTATCTTAACATCAAATGAGTCCGGTCTAAAAAGTATGTTCTATTTCAGCAAAACAAGTTATGTGCTTAATTATCGGGGTTTTATAATTAACTTAAAACTCTCATTTTTAGTATTTTAACTTTATAAACTTTTAACTTTATACTTTTTAAACTGAACTCTTGAATATTAATTATATACCTTATGAATATGAAAACAAATTTATTATTAGTGGTTATATTCCTTTTGGCGGGGAATATGGCTTGGGCAGAGTATGTCCCGATGAAAGAAGCTGCACAGGTAGCTGAAAATTATTATTACGAAAAATCAAATTTAAATCGGTCCGAAATACAGTTTGAAAAAACAATAGTTGTTGAAGGCTCAGATTCTGATTTATATTATATTTTTAACTTGAAGTCCGGCAAAGGATTTATCATTATTTCTGCGGAGGATTCATATAAACCGGTAATAGCGTATTCACTTAGTAGTGAGTATGTTGTTGAAAATCAACCCGAATTTTTTCAAAGTTGGATGAAAACCTACAAAAGTCAAATCAATTACCTCCGGGAGAATAACATAAAAGCAAATAATGACATTGCTGCTCTTTGGAATAAATATAATGTTTCGGCCGAGGCCTTTGTTACAGATCGTAGTCAGGTTAAAATCGTAGATCCGTTAACCGCCTCTATCCCTTGGAATCAAAGCGGAGGTTCAAGCCAAGGATTTAACGGAGGTTGGGACTATTTCACACCCGAAGGTACTCCAACGGGCTGTGTGGCTACTGCCATGAGTATTATTATGTATTATTGGCAATACCCGATTCAAGGCTCCGGCAGTAATTCATATTATCAGTATCCGTACGGAACGCTATCCGCAAATTTCGGCAATACAACTTATATGTGGTCGAATATGTTTGATACTGATCCGACTTATTATAGTGCATTGTTGCAATATCACGCCGGGATAGCTGTTGATATGAGCTATGATCCGGAAGGTTCCGGAGCCTTTTCAACTGATGTTCCTTATGCTTTGGAAACCTATTTTAATTACAGTACTTCAACGGATTATGAAACCAGAGAAGGATACAGTAATATCGCTTGGAAAAACTTACTTAAAGCTAATTTAGATAACAGCATACCTGTATACTACAGCGGCAGAGACGAAGACAACGGAGGACATGCCTTTGTTTGCGATGGCTATGATAACAGCGATGATTTCCACTTTAATTTCGGCTGGGGTGGTTGGAATAACGGTTACTACAGCATTGATGATGTCGGCGGTTTTTATATAGACAATGCCGTTGTTCGTAATATTGAACCCGAAACTACTTATTATCCCTATCAACCTTCGGTTTCTAATTTTTCTGCTGCACATGATGTATCCAATGAAACAAACTTTGAAGTTGACCTTTCATGGGATACACCGGCAAAGTCAGAAGGAAAGAGTTTGACAGGATACGATATATACAGAGGAGAAGATTTGTTGGAAGAAAATTATCCTTCAAGCTCCAATAGCTACGCAGATAATGAACTCACGGTGGGATCGGATAATTACTACGCCGTAAGAGCCATTTATTCGGATGGGACTTCACTTTGCGCCTCTGAGTTTGTTTCCGGTACATTCACCATTGACTTTTATGTTTTAGATGCTGAATCCGGTTCTGCTGTACTGAATGCCGCAGTAACTTTCAACGGAGAAACAAAAACTATGGGATATACTTCAATAGATTTTAATAATGTTCCTTTCGGACATAATTATCCCTACCATGTTGAGCATCCGGACTATGAGGAAGATCTTGACGGTATCGTGGATCTTGTGAATGGCAATGAGACCTATTATGTTTATTTGGGAGCAACTTCAGTAGATTCATACAACCAAAATATTATTAAATTGTATCCAAACCCGGCAACAGAATTCATTTGGGTTGATACAAATAACACTGAATTGATGAAGTACGATATTGTTGATATTACCGGTAAACTTGTAAATGCGGGAACAGTATCAGAGTCAAAGAAAATTATTTTGGACAGAATGGATTCAGGATTTTATATTATCAAATTACAGTCAAAATCTCAATCTTTCTCAGAAACATTCATTGTAAAATAATTTAAAATGCTGTTAGTTGTGTCACAGTACTTTGGCACAGCTAATATATTCATTATTTTTATTATTAATTGTAAAACTGTTTATTAAGTATAATTTTTTTATATTTGAAAAAAAATAGTTAAAATGGTACCGGCAACAGTTATCATTTTATTGTGTGTTTAAAATGTGTTGCAACAACTGAATTTATAAATAATTAAAAACTAATCAAATGAAAAAACTATTAACAACTTTGGCATTAAGTCTGGTTTTTATCTTCTCCGGCTTAGCACAGACAACAATCTACGAAGACGACTTCGAGGGATTTACAGTAGGAGATTGGGTCTCAAGCTCACCGGACTGGGATACATGGAGTGGTGCTACAGGCGGTGGTGATGACGCTGTAATTTCAGATGAGCAGAATAATACTGCCGGCGGTGCAAATTCAATGAAAATAGTAGCTAATGATGATATTGTTTACTACTGTGGCGATCAAAGTACAGGAGCATATCAAGTGAAATTTTGGTATTATATTGCTTCAGGACAGGGAGGTTATTT
>JAYEIA010000357.1:0-18942 GCA_034659855.1 Bacteroidota bacterium | reverse complement strand
GGCATGTAAAATATCTAAAGAAGATGGGGTTCAAAGAAACCAAAGACGGGTTGTATTATGAAAAAATGATAACTTAAGGAAGCTCATAGCGAATAATTAATTTTCAAAATGATTGAAAAATATTAGCATGAAAATATTAGTAACCGGAGGAACCGGATATATTGGGTCGCATACCGTAGTAGAATTGCACAATGCAGGATTTGAAGTATGCATAGTTGATAATTTATCCAATTCAGATAAAAACGTTTTGCAAGGGTTGGAAACAATTACGGGCAAAGTATTTGAATTTCACCAAGTGGATTTGGCCGATAAAAATAAAGCGGAACAGTTTTTTGCCGAACATCATGATTTTTCTGCGGTAATTCATTTTGCGGCCTATAAGGCGGTTGGGGAGTCGGTTGAAAATCCCCTTAAATATTACAATAACAATATCAACGCCTTGTTGAATGTGCTGTTTGCCATGAAACAACACAGCATTCCAAACTTGGTGTTTTCTTCGTCTTGCACGGTTTACGGTCAGCCCGATAAATTACCTGTTACCGAGCAGAGTCCAATAAAAAAAGCAGATTCCCCCTATGGAAACACCAAACAAATGTCGGAGGAAATCATTTCATTTACAGTGAACTCTGATAAAAAAATAAGTGCCGTAGCTCTTCGATATTTTAATCCGATTGGAGCACACCATAGTGCCGAAATTGGTGAACTTCCGTTGGGTAAACCGGATAATTTAGTGCCTTTCATTACACAAACGGCTGCCGGAGTCAGAGAGCAACTTTCAGTTTTCGGAGACGATTATAATACCCCGGACGGCACGGCAGTTAGGGATTATATACATGTTACAGATTTGGCACAAGCCCACGTTGTTACCGTCAAGCGGTTGATAGAGCATAATAATAAGTCTGAATTCGAAATGTTTAATTTAGGTACGGGTAAAGGGTCTTCGGTAAAAGAAATGGTAGAAACATTTGAAGCGGTTACCGGGCAAAAATTAAATTATAAATACGTCGAACGTCGAAAAGGAGATATTGAACAAGTTTGGGCCGATACCTCTTTGGCCAACGAAGAGTTGGGCTGGAAAAGTAGGCTTAGTATTGCCGAAGCATTAAATTCGGCTTGGGAATGGGAGAAGAAAATCAGAACTCTTAAATAAAAAAAATGATACCTAATTTTCTTAATCACCATATAGATAGTGATTGAGTATAATAAGAAAAATAAATTTTTAATTTTTTTAAAAGTTTTATCAATAAGGAATATGTCTTATATTTGTGAAATAATTACAATTATCAAACATAAAACATAAAATACCATGATACAATTCTTTAAAATTGAGAATTTTCGTTCTGTGAAAAATCCTTTAAAAATTGATTTAACTACAGAAAAGCGATTAATAGAAAGTGAATTACCCTATAATACATTTATACAAAATAAAGACGAATTATTAAAAAGCCTACTTCTTTATGGCCGTAATGCCTCCGGAAAAAGCAATGCATTATTGGCATTAAAAGCATTATCATACTTAATTGAAAATTCAGACACATTTAAACATGGAGATAAATTAGAACCTTATGAACCTTTCTTATTTGATAAAGCATGCATAAACAAACCTGTGAGATTTGAAATAAAATTTATTAGTATAGAGAATAAAATAAAATACAAGTATGTATTATCGTATAATGCTAATGAAATATTATTTGAAGCCTTATATATATATCCTTCCGGTGTTAAAGCGAAATTATACGAACGAACAAAGACAAAAATCACTTATGGAGAGTATTATAAAGGCACGAAGAAAAGTATTGAAAAGGATTTATTACCGAATCAATTGTTCTTATCAAAATCGTCAACAAGCAAAGTTAAATACTTAAATGAATGTTATTTGTATTTTTCAAGATATGTATATGTTTCAACAATTCATGATACAGAGTATGATAAATCAATAATAAGGTCATTTTCAGAACTATTAAAAAATGATAATAAATTAAAACAGAATTTATTAGAACTATTAAAAACGGCAGATACAAGTATCAGTGATTTTAAAATTATTGAAAATGAAAAAGCAATAAAATTCCCGGATACATTTTCTGATGATATAAAAAAACAAATTCTCGAAAAGTATAAATATGAAGTATTAACAAAGCACTCTATTTTTGAAAATGGCAAAGAAATAGGAAAAACATCCATTGATTTCGAAAACGAATCATTTGGAACAAAAAAACTTTTTACTATCGGTGCTTTAATCTTGGATACATTAGATGACGGAGGAGTTATTGTCATTGATGAATTGGACAAGGGCTTGCACCCATTGTTGAGTAAATTATTAATTAAACTGTTTAATAGCAAGAAAAACAATCCAAATAATGCTCAATTAATATTTGCAACTCACGACAGCACTCTTTTAGATTTAGACCTACTTAGAAGAGACCAAATTTGTTTTATAGATAAAGAATTTGAAGAATGTAGCATTTCTTATAAACTGAGTGATATAAAAGGAGTGAGAAAAGACATGCCAATAGATAAATGGTATTTAAGTGGACGTTTTAAAGCAATTCCGGTTATTACTGAACCGAATTTAAAATTTTAGACCAATGATAAATATAGGCAAAAGACTACTAATTGTTTGTGAAGACGAAAAATCATCAAAATTTTATTTTGAATCATTCAAGAAAGATGAAAAATTGAAACGAGATTTAGCATCTGTCGAGATTGAAGTTGTTCACCCCAAAGACCACAGTCCGGTAGGATTAGTAACAGAAGCAAAATCAAAAAAAATAAAAGCAAAACGTGAACGTAATCCATATGATGAAATTTGGGTTGTTTTAGATAGAGATGGGCATGCAAATATGGAAAAGGCAATAAATAAGGCAAGAGATAATAAAATTCACTTTGCCCTCTCAGTGATTTGTTTTGAATACTGGATTTTATTACATTTTGAAAAGACTACAAAATATTTTAATAAATGTGATAACGTTATAAGCTATATTAAGAAAAACCATTTTAGTGAGTATGAAAAAAATACAAATTCATACACAACTCTCAAAGATAGGATAAATATTGCAATAAAAAATGGAGAATGGAGAATAAAACAGGCACAAAATGATATTAATAGAGGTATTAAGATACATCAATTATCTGCATATACAAATGTTCATTTATTAGTGCAGAGACTTGTTAATCCAAAGGAATTTTTATGATATGCACACACATCAGGCTGGCAGCGATGCTTTTATTCAGACGTTCTAATTTACAAATTCAATTAAATTTCTAAAAAACAGACTTTATTATTTTATTTACCGATAATATTCCGGTATTTATGAAAACAAAAATAGGAACCTTTTCGATTGCCCTCATACTGATACTTATTGCAGCACCTTTTTCAGAGGTTTATGCTCAGGGAAATCATATTAAACAAGAAATGCGCGGCGTGTGGGTGGCCACCACAAAAAATATTGACTATCCGTCAAGTGCATTCCTGACGGTTGAACAGCAAAAAGCTGAATTTATTGATATGCTGAACCTGTTTGAAAGTCTCAATATAAATGCCGTTATGTTGCAAGTGAGACCGGCAGCCGATGCCTTTTTCCCGTCAAGGTATGAACCCTGGTCCGAATGGCTCACCGGAGTACAGGGCAAAGCCCCGAACCCGTACTATGATCCACTCAAATTCATGATTAAGGAATGTCGCAAACGAGGGATTGAATTTCATGCATGGGTAAATCCTTTTCGTGCAGTGGCAAATATTGAAACCGCCGATGTAACTGCCGATCATGTGTCCAATCGCCGACCCGATTGGGTTTTTACTTATGGTATCAATAAATATTTTAATCCCGGGATACCCGAGGTAAGACACTACATCAATAATGTTGTCTGCGATATAGTAAGGCGTTACGACGTGGACGGCATCCATTTTGACGATTATTTTTACCCTTACCCTACGAAAGATGAAAATCGCAAATTTATTTCCGTTCCCGATTATGATACCTACATAAAGTACGGCAAAGACTTTGATAATATTGACAACTGGCGACGAAACAACCTCAATGTATTCATTCGTTCAATGAATGATTCCATAAAAGCTATTCGTGCCGATATTAAGTTTGGAATAGCACCATCGGGGGTCTGGAGAAATAAAAGCCGAGATCCGAAAGGCTCCGATACAAGAGGCTTTGCTCATTACGATTATTTATATGCCGATGTATTGACTTGGCTCAAAAATGAATGGATAGACTATGTGGCCCCTCAACTCTATTGGAGCATAGGACATAAATATGCCGATTACCAAACCTTGGTCGATTGGTGGAGTAAAAACTGTTATAACAGACATCTGTATATTGGGCACGGGGTATATATGGCCGATACAAATGCTGCAGATAAAAATTGGAGAAACCCGTCGCAACTCCCTGAACAAATGAGAATTAATAAACGTACAAAAAAAGTTTCAGGAAGCATATTTTATAAAGCAAGCGCCTTGCAGCGAAATGCTATGGGGTTCAATGATTCTCTGAAAACCCATTTTTATGCCTCCTATTCCAAAACACCGGAAATGCCTTGGTTATTGACGGCAGCTGATACAACGGCAGTAATTCCGCCTGATGTAACAATAACGGATACCGTGCTGCATATTGATACTCAGGCACCCCCGGCTCCGGTATCTTTATCGAGCATTCCTTTTGGGCGAAAGCTGATACTTTCATGGACCGCTCCGAATACTTCCGGCGAAAATTTTGATGATAAGCCGGATTACTACAAAGTTTATCGTTTTGAAGGAAAAGAAGCCGAGGAAATTAGTCCCTTATATTTTACGGAATTTCGGACAAAGCTCTTTTATTCAATTCCGAAAAAGTGGTTTGCCATATTCCGAAAACACTATACTTATGTTGTAACCTCAGTGGATAAAGCCGGCAATGAAAGCGAACCCTCAAAACCCATTCATTTGAAGTTTAAATTGCGGAAGTGATTTTATGTTAGTAGTTCAGGTTTTTGAGTCAGCCGAAAAAATCGTCTGTTGAAATATGCGGTAAAGGTGAGCCGTTGATCAGATTCTCAATTACTGAACAGAGCCGGGCTTACCAAATATATGTTTCCCGAAAATAAAAACAAAGTGCTTGTAAAGAAATAACCTCTACAAGCACAAAGACCACACGGAATTTTCCGAGTGGCCTATAGTTTCTTACTTGTTATTAACCTCAATTATTCGAGTTAATTATTTATTTCAAAAACTCACGAGCGACATCAGGATTTTTGCGATCTGTTGACCAATCATAAAATCCTTTGCCGGATTTTACTCCGAGGTTTCCCGACTCTACCATATTGACCAATAAGGGAGAGGGAGCATATTTTGCTTCGCCCAATCCGTCGTGAAGTACACGCATTATAGACAAGCATACATCCAAGCCGATAAAATCAGCCAATAACAACGGACCCATGGGGTGAGCCAATCCGAGTTTCATAACCGTATCTATTTCCTTTACACCGGCCACTCCTCTGTTCAGAGAAATAACGGCCTCGTTAATCATCGGCATGAGAATGCGGTTGGCAACAAATCCCGGAAAATCATTAACTTCAACCGGCACTTTGCCCAATGCTTTAGAAGTCTCTACAACGGTCTTCAACGTTTCTTCGGAAGTTTCATAGCCTTTTATTATTTCAACCAGTTTCATAATCGGCACCGGATTCATAAAGTGCATTCCGATAACTTTTTCGGGTCGTTTTGTTACAGCTGCAATTTTTGTAATTGAGATTGAAGACGTATTTGATGCCAGAATAGCTTCAGGTTTACAAGCATCTTCCAACTCTTTGAAAATGCTGAGTTTTATTTTTTCGTTTTCGGTGGCAGCTTCTACAACCAAGTCTGCATCTTTTACCCCGTCTTTTATTGTGGTATGGGTAGAGATTCTTCCGAGTGTATCGTTTTTGTCTTGTTCCGATATTTTTTCTTTTTTCAATAAACGGTCAAGGTTCTTTTCAATAGTTGCCAAGGCTTTGTTCATAGCACTTTGGTCAATATCAATTAGGGCAACTTCGTATCCCGACTGTGCAAATACATGAGAAATACCGTTTCCCATGGTTCCGGCTCCAATTACTGCAATTTTTTTCATTGTTATTAAGTTTTAATATTTTTTAAAATGAATTCCATAGTCGCAAAGTACAAATTTCGGTTGTTATATTCAAAGATTAGAATATGTTTTATGGTGATTTTTGTTACGAACTACTAATAGTATAAATCACCCCTCGTTCGGTCAAATAATTCAAGATATATTTAAAACTTTCGGCATCAGCACCAATCAGTTCCGGCGGGAAAAGACCTTTTTCAGTAAACACACCGTCAATAAGTAAATTAACTGTTGCCGTACAGGTATAACCTGTCGTTCTTGCCATTGAGGAGATACCGGTTTTTTCATCAAAGACATCAAATAAATTATAAGTCGTTACATCTCCGCTTTTAGATGTTACGGATACTTCCATCAAAGTGAATTCTTTTTCGGTTTTCTCCAATTTCCATTCAGGAAACAGTAGCTTGCTTGTAAAATCCAAAGGGCTTATTTTTGTTCCGTTCACTTCTATTTCTTTTTTTGAGAAAAAGCCCATTTCTCGCAGCACCTCCATATACTCCGGTGTGCCGGGATATCGCAGAGTCTTTTCAACCATATTGGGAATATCCATGGTGTCAATGAGAGTTCGCAATCCGTCGGTATTGAATGCTTCCAGTGTACCTACTTCATCAAAATACAAAATTTCACGCTCCGACAGAGCTTTTCTGACAACCTCTGTACCATTAATTATATATCGGGCCGGACGAGTATATTCTTCAATAACATCAGCAGGTGAAAAAGGAGCTTTGTAATTATGCGGCCACACTCTTTTACAAGGTAATCCGCCGACATAGCATTTATATTCAGACAGTTCCGTTTGTGCATTATGGTAGCCGCATATCATATTGCTCATTCCGGGCGCTACTCCGGCATCCGTTATTACGGTGACTCCTTTTTCTTTGGCCAAAGATTTAAGACTGAGGGCATCTTCCGGAAAGAAGGATATGTCCACGGTGTTTTTCTCTGCGTCTATTAGTGTTTTTAGTGTTTTGTAGCCCATATGTCCGGGAACGGCATTCACAACATAGTCGGCTTTTTTTACGAGCTCATTAATGTTTGCTGCTGTGGATAAGTCGGCCGTTTTTATCGTTACATTTTTGATATTCCGGACTTCTTCCAACGCTTCTTTGCTGTGGTCTGCGACTAAAACGTTATGTTTTTGCGATAAATCTTTTACCATGGCGCTGCCTACCATACCGCATCCTAATACTGTAATGTTTTTCATTTCTTTGTGTATTTTAATTAATAATAAACTTATTCGTCTGTCTCCTGAAGTTCTTCCAAACGGATGGACAAACAATTATTTCATTCGACTAAAAGCTATCGCTTTTAATACTAAACATTAAAACGAAAGTTTTAGCTTGATTTTTTTGCTCCCTTTAGGGCAATGTCATTAAGTTAAGAACTAAACTGTTTATTTTCATTTATATACAATATGTAGATTTGAAATAAAATAAGGTAATAAGGTTTGGGTAGTTGGGAAACACCTTTTTCTACGAAGGTTAAAACTTTTAAAAAACTTGTACTGAGCATTTGTCGAAGGAAGGTTTTTATAATTTTAAGAAAAACCTTATCTTTTATTTTCAACCTTAGTAGAAATTTAAACGATATAAAATCAACCTTATTACCTTTTTTTAACAGTTGTATTATACTCATTTCAAACTAATTATCTCTAAACTTAATGACATTGCCCTTTAGGGCGGGCTAAATAAATAAAATCAAAGTTCATCGTTGAACGGGTCGAAAAACAGACAGACTATTTAATTTTCATAAATATATAAAAAAAGACCGAACAAAATTGCTCGGTCTTTAATAAATTATTCTTTGCAGAATTAGAATGTAAATCTGAGTCCTGCATTAAATGTTCTTGGTAAACCAAGGAATACTTCTGCCGCATCGGGGCTGTGTGGGTTTACGATACCATCATCATCTTGGTAAGAGTTATAACTGCTGTTATCCACAGCATCTTGAATATAAATCTCATCCAAAGCATTGAATAAGTGACCGAATACTTCGATACCCAATTTTCCGCTCAACGGAAGTTGGTAAGATAAGTGAGCATCCATAATACCGTAAGCCGGTGTTTCCCATACTTGGGCATCATCTGTTTCGTCGGTTCTTGTTGTAGGATCCCAGTCAGCATAGTGATTCATATTGTAACGATAAATCACCTGAATGTTAAGACCTTTTACAGGAGCTAAAACAAGTTTTGCTCCGAATTGCGTTTGAGGAGCATCACCTACTTTAAGTCCTTCGGTATAGTAGGTATCTTCTGCTTCATGTTCTACGCCTTCGTAATCTTTATAAGTACCGGATACGTCGCTGGTATAGTTCCAATTACCTATTGAGGCAATAGCACCAATAGCTACGATGTCTATCGGATTGTAATTGGCTTCCAATTCAAAACCTGAGTGCAATTGGTTTAAGCCTTGTATAAATACAAAACCTTCAGATCCGTCTACTTTTTGGATTCCGATATTAAGTGTTCTGTTTTCCCAAGTAGTATAGTAGTAGTTTGCTTTAATTTTTAGTCTGTTATCAGAACTTGCAAAAGAAGTACCTAACTCAAAAGCTATAAAGTTCTCATTGAGCGGGTCAGCCGCAACTGTACCATCTCTGTCGCTTATTACAGCATCAAATATAGGGGCTTTAGAAACATAACCTCCGTTAACAAATATGCTTAATCCGTCAATGGCCTTGTAGCTTACACCACCTTTAATTTGGTATCCCGAAAGCATCTCTGTTTCTGCATAGAGGCTTTCTCCGGGATTTTCAGGATCTTCAGCAAAATGATTGGTGTATGTGTAGCCAATCATTGATCCGCCAACGGTTCCGTATGCTGTAATGACATCATTTGAATATTCTGCTTGTCCGTACATACCGTACCAGTCCACCGTGTTATTAAAATTATAAGCAATTCTGTCGCCGAGAACTTTGTTGTAGTCGCTGCCTGAATCAAAGTCATTGCCGTCATAATAGAAGAATTGTCCGCCGAGTAAATCGCGAACATCTCTGTAGTGATCAATACCTGCAGTTCTCCAATCAACACCAATTTGAGCTTTGAAGTTCTCGTTTATTAAAAACTGAACTTTTGAAAGCGCTCCAAGTGTCCATTGGTCGTTTCGGCTGTTTCTTAAAATACCGAATGCAGTATCTGAAGCCGTATTGTTTTCTATCGTTTGATCCCAATGTACAAATCTTGAAGGGCTGTCATAAATACCTGCATTGTAATTCCAAGCGACATCTCCGTATGTTCCTGTTCCTCCGCCTGTTCCGCCTGAGTAATAGAGTACGGTGTACTGCTTAATCTTTCTTGTCCATTTGGCATACCAGTTTAAGTTAACCAATGGCTTATGATAGAAGTTTTCACGTTCACTCAAAAAGTTTTCATCATAACGGTCGTGTTCGGCACCGTTCCAGTATTGTTTACCGGTGTATGAAGAAGAAACCGGACTCCAGTTTTCGTTATAATATCTTCCGGCTTCAGCAGGAAAATCAGGATAACCGGCATAAAGATTATCTACATCTGCTTCGGGGAATTCATCTAAAGCCGCCACGTCATATCCTTCAATATCTTTTGCAATATCATGGCCGTAAGCAGCAATGTTTTGCTTGTAGAGGTTTTGTCCGTGACGTTGAGGAGCACCCATTGCGAACACTTCAAATTTGTGTTTGTCATTTGCTTTGTAGGTTAATCCGCCGTAGTATGCTGCGGCCTTTGTCCATGTTCCGTCAATTACACCGTCACCTTGTTTTCCGACAACACTTACACTTGCGGCAATTTTGTCGTTTATTAGTCCGGTGTGTCCGGCCAATGTTGTTTTCATAAAATTACCCGAACCATACTCAAACTTAGCACTTACTCCGGCTTCTTTTTCAGCGGGGCTTGTGATAATGTTCATCGTACCACCTACTGAAGGGGTAGCCAAGTTTACCGCACTAAGTCCTCTTTGCACCTGAATAGATGAAGTTGCATCAGCCAGTCCGTCCCAGTTCGACCAATATACCCAACCGTTTTCCATGTCGTTCATCGGAACACCGTTAATCATTACGGCTACATTTCTTTGGTTGAATCCTCGAATATTGATACGAGCATCACCGGCACCACCACCTTGAGCGGTAGCATATACACCGGGAGTTGCATTAAGTACCAAAGGAATATCTCTGGAACCGAGTTGCTGTTCAATGTCTTTTTTCTCGACATTGGAGAAAGCCACCGGCGTTTCACGCTCTTTTGCACGGTCGGCAACGATTGCAATTTCCGAAAGCTCTACTGATGATAAGTTAAGAGCAACGTTTATTGTTGTTCCGCTTATGCTTTTTTCCTCAGTTTCAAACCCTATAAAAGAAAACACTAAAGTTGCGGCATCATCGGAAACACTAATTGAGTATTTACCGTTTGAGCTTGTAACTGTTCCGTTTGATGTGTTTTTCACCTTAATGGTTACACCGGGTAAAGGGCTTCCGGTTGAACCGTCGGTTACTAAGCCCGTAATTGTTTTTTGTCCGAATACAAGCGAACTTGCTGATAAGAACAATACTAAAAAGAATAATTGTTTAAGAATTCTCATAATATATTGATTTATAGTTAAAAATATTTGTGCAAAAGTAGCACAATTTCAAATTGTTTTTTTGTAGTGAATGTTAAATATGTGTTAAATTTAGTATTATTTATTTGGTTAAAGAAAATTCTTAAGCTAAATTTTTAAAAAGGAAAAAGAAAACCGTTTAGATTATGAATAATTGTCGATATTATAATATGTTTAACAGCAAGAATGACAAAAAAAAGGTCGGTTTTTTTAAATTTCTCCAATTTTAATATACAGACAGAAAGGAGAACTTGTTGCAGAAATACCGGCTATAGTTTAGAGTAGAGGTGTTTTTTTGAACAACGTCATTTTAAACTATAGTCTTAATTTATTATTTTTCACGAATTATTCAGAAAAAAAAGAAGATGAGTTCCACATTTTTTTAATTAAGCATTAACAAGTATCTTTGTACACTACATCAGATATTTTATATATTAATTAAATATTTTTTTATGAAAAAAACATTATTACTAATGGTGTTTGCCTTTTTGGGTTTGAGTACACAGCTTATAGGGCAGACTAAAGTTACAGGAAAAATTTTGGAAGGAGACACCGGAAGTCCATTACCCGGTGCTACGGTGGTTGTTGAAGGAACTACAAACGGGACATTGACAAAGATGAACGGAACATTCAATTTGGACGTTTCGGCCGGTGATTTGACGTTAAGTATCACTTATGTGGGATTTTTAAAAGAGCAAGTTAAACTGACTATTTCTTCCGGAGAAGTAAAGACTTTGGAGACCATCACACTTAAACCGGATGTTATCGGTATGGAAGAATTATTGGTGGTGGCCTCTTATGCCAAAGACAGAGAAACTCCGGTATCGGTTTCTACCATAAAGCCGGAGATGATTATGGAGAAACTCGGAACACAAGAGTTTCCCGAGATATTAAAATCTACGCCAAGTGTATATGCCACAAAAGAAGGCGGCGGATACGGCGACGGAAGAATTAATCTTCGCGGGTTCGATTCAAATAATATCGGTGTCCTCATTAACGGAGTGCCGGTAAATGACATGGAAAACGGAAAGGTGTATTGGTCAAATTGGGCCGGACTTTCTGATGTTACTCGTACAATGCAAGTCCAGCGTGGATTAGGAGCGTCAAAACTTGCTATTTCTTCAATCGGAGGTACAATCAATATCATTACGAAAAGCACGGATGCCCAAAAAGGCGGTTCGGTATATTATGCTGTCGGTAATGACGGATACAATAAGCAAGGCTTTACAGTATCTACCGGTATGTTTGATAACGGATGGGCTGTAACCGCAAGCGGAAGCAGAACAAGAGGCGACGGCTATGCTCGAGGAACAAGTTTTGAAGGCTGGTCTTACTTTTTTAATGTTGCAAAGAAATTATCAAAAAATCAACAAATTTCGTTTACTGCTTTTGGTGCACCGCAATGGCATAATCAAAGAAGTGGGCAGCATTTAGTTCAAGCTTACCGAGACCATCCGGACGGGATAAAATTGAATTCAAATTTCGGATACAGAAACGGGATGGAATACGGCAGTGATCATGCGTTTAACAAATATCACAAACCGCAATTGTCTTTAAACCACACGTTGGCTATTAACAGAAAAACAAAACTACATACCGCAGTTTATGCTTCTATATCAAAGGGCGGCGGAAGACGTGTTGACGGCCCGCAAGATGATCTTTTGGAAATGAATTACCCTAACGCAACGCCAAAGGAAGCCACTTTGCTTACTCCCGAAGGATATATTGATTTTGATTCAGCCATGGTTATTAATCAAAACTCTATGACGGGATCACAAGCTGTCATGTCGATGAGTACCAATGCCCATGACTGGTACGGTATTTTGTCGTCAATTAACTCAGAAATCGGAGATATAAAATTAACCGGCGGATTGGACGGAAGATACTACAGAGGTTATCACTATACAGAAATTACCGATCTGTTGGGCGGAGAGTATTATCTGGATAATGCAAATATAAACCGTGATGCTTCAACCCCCTTGTTTGTCGGCGATAAAATTTCGTATTATAATCTCACTGATGTGCTTTGGGAAGGTGTATTCTTACAAGCAGAATATGTAAAAGATAAAATGTCAGGATTTATTTCGGCAGCCGGATCTAATACCTCTTATAAAAGGACCGATAAATTTAAGTATTTACCCGAAAATCAATCTACGGAATGGGTGAATTTTATAGGATATAGTGCAAAAGCAGGGTTCAATTATAACTTAACTGATGCTCATAATGTATTTGTAAATGGGGGATATTTTATCAGAGCTCCTTTTGCCAATTCTGTATTTATGAATTATACCAATACAATCAACGAGGAGGCTAAGCCTCAACGTGTTCTTTCTACGGAATTGGGTTATGGTTATCGCTCAGGAAATTTACGAGCAGATTTAACATTGTACAGAACAGAATGGCTCGATAAAACGATAACTCGATCATTGGGTGGACAGGAAACGGCTAATATTACCGGTTTGAATGCTCTGCACCAAGGAGTTGAGGCAGAAGTTACTTATCATCCTTTTGATAAGGTTGATATAAGATTGATGGGTTCAATGGGAGATTGGACTTGGCAAGATGATGTAGAAGCAGCAATGTTTGATGAGAATCAAGTGTTTACAGATTCTTTAAAGATATACGCTAAAGACATTCATGTTGGAGATGCAGCACAAACTACCGCTGCTGTCGGAATTGATTATAAAATACTTCCGAAAGTAAAAATTGGGTTGGACTACAATTATTACGACAGACTTTTTGCCGAATATGATATTGAAGGCCGTACCAAAGAAGAATTAATTGGTGCTGATGCATGGCAATTGCCGGATTATCATTTATTGGATATGAATATTAAGTACCAATTTAAAATTGGAAATCTTAACGCAACTTTATACGGAAAGGTGAATAACCTTTTAGATACGGAGTATATTGCTGATGCAACCGATCAAACAAAATTTATCGGAAATGAAATTCAATACGGTGATGAAACAAACTCTCCGGTATATTTCGGCTTTGGCAGAACATGGTCAATAGCACTAAAATTCAAATTTTAATTATTGAAAAACATACATTATGAAGAATATATTTTTTACAGTACTACTATTCGGAATAATCTTTTCAGCTTGTAATCCGAATGAAGAACTTTACGAAAAGCTGGATGAAGCCGAAGGAGACTACCAAACTGATTTGGTGTATGAGCTTACTGAAAGTGACTATGCTCAAATAGCTTCAACGGCTATGGTTGAATCTCAAAATGCACAAGACAGCACAGAAGCTCAGTTTATTTCAAACAATAATGCCTTTGCGTTAAATATTTCGGTGAGTGATTATGCCGGAGTTTTACTGGACGACAAATTTATTGCTCCCGGGCAAGGGTCGTCTTGTGAGTTGAAATATAACTATGCAATTAATGAGTTGGACAGCATTACTGAATATGAACTCGGAGATGACGATTATACTGCAATTGGAGGCGATGTTGCCGATAGTTTAGCTTTTTCATACGAAGAAGAACCCGGTGATTATTTGTCGGACTTTTTAGCTCTTTCGGATACCACCGAAAACTATATACAATACATCACTTGTGAGTATATTCATGAGGATACTTTATACAGTCGCAGTGATACCAGTATATGTTTCGAGTTTGTTGAAGGACAATGGGAGGAAGCCAATATTTACATATTGACAGCTGAAGATTATGACTCTATGGGAGCTCCCGGGTATTTTAATAATTTTTCATCAGATGTTGAGCAGGAAGATTATTTACCCACATTTTTGGAAAACAAATATCCCTATGCTCAAAAAGGTGCAAGCTACCACATTGCTTTTAAATACTATGATGGTGAAACAAACGTAAAATTTACGGCCTATCAGTATGACGGAAGTAACTGGGTAATGAATAGACAAAAGTCAGACCCATTTGTTAATAACGGTGAACATTGGTTATTTGATCCCACGGTTCATATCACCTTGGCTGCAGCCGACTATGAGGTATTGGTTGACTATATTATAAACGATCCGGAATTGAATGTGTATCTTGATGCTGAATATGAGAATTCGGAATATTATTACGGAGCCAGTTCGCATTTTGTGAATTTTGATATGCGTGTGAGCAAACGTCAAGACAACGACCCGCTCGGATTTTTGGACGGTTTGTCAGATGATGAGGTTTTGCAGGTGATGAAAGATCGTATTCCCGAAGGTATAAATATAATACTTGAGGCCGTGTACCCCAATGCACAGCCTGTTTCTAACGGGGTAGATGTTTTCTATGCGGTTCATTACGCCACTTATGAGCCCGACGATTATTATTATGTCGCTTTGTTTCAATGTACAGATGTAGGAACATTTGAATATATTGAAACAAACCCCGACGAGTAAACTAATTTACAGCATTTTAAAGAACGGAGATCTTTTTTGGGTCTTCGTTTTTTTTTGTACAAAAGTGAAGAGCCGGAAATATGTTATAAATATTTTGCAGTAGGCTGTTTTTCCCCAATATTACATTTATTGATACAGTACTGAACAATATACGGCATCAAATTTACCGGCAGTTTAAGTACTCAATCTTTCATTGTGTCGATTATAAGTATTTTCACCTAATCATGATTCATCTTTGCTTTGTAATATTGAAAATATAATTCAAGCATTAATAATATAAAATTCAAGAAGATGAATTTACACCAATATTTTTCACAAAATTTCCTGTCCTATGTTTTTATCTTATTGTTAGTCTTTCTTTCTCTTCATACTGTTGCACAGGATGATGTGAAAATTTCTGACAATGCTAATCTAATTATTTCGGAGAATACAACGATTAATATCCCGGGAGACCTTACCTTAGGACAAGGACTCTCCGGACTGCTCAGCATGAACGGAAACACACTAAATGTTACCGGACAATTAGTTGTTAATGCCGGTTCAGAATTTGAAGTTTCCGCAGGAAATTTTTCGGCAAGCACGATAGATTTAAATACTGAAAGTACCGTAACATACAGCGGAACAAATCAAAATATTACGAATTGGGATTATGGACATTTAGTATTGAACGGAACCGGGGAAAAATCAATTACGGGAGATGCTGTAACTCCTACTACCTGTAATTTCTTGACTATAAATAATGTCGGAAATCAATTAACGATTCCGGAGAACAAGGCACTAACCGTACAGAATACTTTGACAAATAATGTCGGAACTGCCGGCATTTCCATAGAATCAAGTGCAACAGGAGATGGTTCACTCATTTCATATACTGCCGGTGTAAGTGCTACTGTCAACAGGTATATCACAGGCCAACGGTGGCATTATTTATCCGGGCCCATTCACAGTGCTCCGCGCAGCTTGTTTAATCAAACGAATTTCTTGTGGTGGGATGCTGCCGTTGAGTGGGAAGGAAGCGGAGACTATGTTCCGTGGAAGGACTATTCAGCAACAAATCTTGTAAATGCTCAAGGCTATGCCTATTACTATAATGAAACGACTATTGGGTTTGAGGGTGATATGAATGTGGGAGATTATACCCGGACGTTGCACAAAAGTGCTGCCGGAAATTCGGATGAGCAAGGGTGGAATTTGGTCGGAAACCCCTATACGTCAGTTCTTGATTGGAATGCTGCTGTAGCTGACGGAGCTGTTCCGGTCGGTGCAGAAAATGCTGTTTATTTTTTTGATGATAACGGAGACGGTTCGACAAGTAATTACAGGTATTATGTTCCGTCAACGGGAGGTACATATGGTATTGGAACAGAGAATGCAACAGGGGAAATATCTACCGGACAAGGATTTTTCATAAAAACCAACACGGATAATGTTACGCTTAATTTTAAGAAAGATTACAGAAAACACTCCACTCAAGAGTTTTACAAGTCGTTTAACGGTGATTTTATTAAACTTGAGATTTCAAACGGAATTTCTGACGAAACCATTGTGCGCGTTGTGAACCGGTCTTCATTTCGTTTCGACGGCGCCTATGATGCTCGGAAGCTGTTCTCTACAGATGAAACTATTCCGCAGCTGTACAGTATCGACGAATCCAATGTTGCCACAGCAATAAATTCAATACCTGAAATTAAAAATTCAACAAAAATAAAACTTGGGGTACAAGCCTCTGAAGGAAGCTTTGAAATAAACCTGAAAGAGTTAAATTATTATACATACGATGTTTATCTGACAGATAAACTTAACGGAATATCCGTAAACCTTACTCAAACCAAAACTTACAGATTTTATCATTCAGGAGGGGAGAATACAGAACGCTTTTATCTTAGTTTTCAAGAGGAGACTTCCGGAATAAATAGTGATGGGATAAGCTCTGTAGCAGTTTTTCCTAATCCGACTAAAGGAAGAATTAATGTTGAATCGTTTGGAAATGCCAAAATACAGAAAATCACAATCAGCTCTGTCGGCGGAAAAATATTTTATACAAACACGAATGCAACTACAGTTAATTCGGTTGATTTATCGAGTTTATCCGGTGGCGTTTATTTTATAAAATTTGAGTTAAGTGATGGAGAAATAAATCAGAAAAGAATAATAATTCAGAAATAAATTTTTAAAACTAAAGCTATGAAACTTATAAAATTTACAATTATTTCAATTGCGATGATGCTCTGTAGCACAGTGGGATATTCGCAAGGAGTAGCCATTAACGATGACGGAACAGATGCAAACAGTTCGGCAATGCTTGATGTAAAAAGTAATGCCGGGGATAAAGGATTTTTGTTACCCCGCATGACGGAATCGCAAAAAAATGCCATATCAACACCTGCTGTCAGCTTGCTGGTTTACCAGACAGACGGAGAGGCCGGGTTTTATTTCTATACCGGCGGCAGTTGGGATGCTTTGGACGGAGAAATGAACCGTTATACAACGGTTGCTGAAGCTGAGTCTGCATCAGGTACAGATAATGTTCTTTGTTTTGTTGTTGAAAACGAAACCTATTATAGATATGAGGAGACCGGATCGTCTTATATAGATGATAATCAATATACGTTATCTACCAATGAGGGGGGCAATACCCGATGGATTGGAATTGCGGGCCAGTATAATTTAGGCGATGCTTCGCTCCAAGAGATTAATCATTTGGATGCGAGCTCGGGAAGTGCAACAATTACGGAATTAAATAAAATCTACTACATTGCAGCAGACGCGAGTACTACAACAATAACTATCCCCGATGCATCAGCTAACAATGAAGGCTGGTTTCTGCGATTATATAAGAAGAGCGGAAACGGAACTGTAAATATTCAAACCGTAAGTGGTCAAGATATTGACGGAAGTACTATTTCTTCAATTATAAAAATAGGAAAAGGATTTTATATTAAGTCTGATAATGCTGTTGAGTGGCTTAAAATTCAAGACAGCAGAACATATATCCCTGAAGTTGTGAATACAAGTGTGGATTATGATGAAACAGACGATTGGAGTTTTGACTTTTTAGTTGTAGATACAGATCCGGGAGATGTTAATGTAACCTTACCTTCCGATATTTCCAATTTCCCGGAAGGGTTTTCAAGAATGTTTTTCAATACGGGGTCAAACAGAGTTTTCGTAATTCCGAATGGAAACGTTATTGACGGCTCGTCAGAAACAAGGGTTATTGCTCCGAACGGATATCTTGAATTCCAAAAAATTGACGGGCAGGCAAAAATTGTACGAGAAAAAAATCTAACCATAAAGAAAGATGTTCAGGATATAGACAATTTAGAGTGCTGGTTAGATGCTTCCCAATTGTCCGGGACTGACGGAAGTTCATTGACCACGTGGAATGATTTATCCGGAAACGGAAATAGTTTTACTGATGTAAATGCACCGACTTTACAAACAGCGGAACAGAATGGAAAAAATGTTGTACGTTTTGACGGAACTGATGATGTTATGACTGCCGGAGATATTGAATTGCACAATAATACCAGGGGGCTTACTATGATAGCCGTTGTGAAAGCAACCTATGCCAAACGAATGGCTATTTTGTCAAAATACCGCACTACCGGAAACAACAGAGAGTTTGCCTTCGGAAATAAAGATAATTTTTTATTTGAAGACTTAGATTGGGGCAGTGCCACCGGGACAGTTTTAAATATGGGACTTGACAAATTTGAGATTGTCGAATACGTTTGGGAACCCGGAAAAGGATTTGAACTCTATATTAACGGTGTGCTTATGACAACAGCAAATGAAATTGTTAATGATATTTCCGCCGGTATTGCCAATTTGAAGCTTGGCGGAGGGGATTGTGAAACCGTTGGGTTTTGGCAAGGTGATATGGCTGAGATTATGATCTATTC
>JAYEIA010000356.1:0-4350 GCA_034659855.1 Bacteroidota bacterium | reverse complement strand
ATTGCTTAATGAATTATCTTCTGCAAAAATTAGTTTTTTATTGTCGGGTTTGAAAGATATTCTGCACGATAAATCTAATTGATAGATAGTTATGTAAAATACTTTATCTCTTTCTTTTGTAATTTCAAGGGAATAAATAAAATTTTCTTCTTTTTTGAAATCTTTAACCATTACAATATCTGTTTTCCCAAAAATAAATAATATTTTTAAGAAAGTTAATAAAGATTGTTTCATTATTCATAAAAGTGCATTTCACGCATATACTTGTAAGCTTTGTTGGGCATATAAAAATTAACTTTCTTATTTTGTTTAATTGCTTTTCGAATGAAACTCGAAGATATTTCCATCAAGGGAGCATTGTAAAACGAAATGTTGGGATGGTTAACGTATTTTTCAGTATATTCGTTGGGTCGGGAATAAACTTTAATTTCAAAATCTTTTAAAAGAAGCGCTGAGTTTTTCCATTTATGAAGATTTTTCAAATTGTCGCTCCCCATAATTAGGGCAAATTTTTCGTTGGGATACCTCTCTTGAAGATAGATTAGGGTATCGATGGTAAAAGAGGGTTTTGGCATTCTGAATTCGATGTCCGAAACTTGGTAGTGTTGCATATTGTCAACAGCTTTTATGAGCATCTCCAAACGATGATAATCCTCTAATAAATTCTTTTTCTTTTTAAAGGGATTCTGCGGACTGACAATAAAACGAATCAAATCTAAATCGGTAAATTCGAGCATGTAGTTTGCAATCATTAAGTGCCCGTTATGGACGGGGTTAAAAGAGCCAAAGAAGAGTCCGGTTTTCATGAGCCTTTGTTTGAGTATTTTAAATGGTTTAATTATTTAATGATATAATGATACAATCCCTTTCAACTGATTATCAGTAATATAACAATATTAAATACGGAAAAATTTATGTGCTGCTACTTAGTTTGTAATTGGCAGTTTATTAAACAATCATTTCAGAGGATTACCCGAGAATACAAAATATTATGTCTCCTTTGAACAGCAAATTACTTGACATTAAAATTAATAAATTCTTCCCCTTCAATCAAACCTCTCAGGTTATCACCGGGTTTTACTTTTCCCACGCCGTCGGGTGTTCCGGTAAATATTAAATCACCTATTTTCAGTGTAAAAAATTGCGAAACATAAGAAATAATGGTATCAAAATCGAAAATCATATTCTCGGTGTTTCCGTGTTGTACTTCCTTGTCGTTTTTGAACAGCTGAAAATTTAGTGTGTTAATATTTTTAATCTTCGATTTATTAGTGAATTTTCCCAGAGGAGCTGAATTATCAAAGGCCTTTGCAATTTCCCAAGGAAGGCCGTTTTTTTTACAATTCGCTTGTAGGTCACGAGCAGTAAAATCAATACCCATCCCGATTTCATCATAATACCGGTGAGCAAACTTACGTTCGATATGCTTTCCGACTTTATTTATTTTGAGTACAATTTCTGCTTCATAGTGAATATTCTCTGAGAATTCCGGATGAAAAAATGGTTTGCCGTTTGTTAATTTTGCGGTTTCGGGTTTAAGAAAAAATACCGGTTTTGTGGGTACTTTACTTTCCATTTCTTTGACGTGTTTCAAATAATTCTTTCCGATGCAAATAATTTTCATACTTTGAATTTAATAAATTATAAAAAAATTTCACACTTTTTTTTAAAAGTGTAAAGTTATATCAACACTTCGTTAAATTACGAATTATTAATTACGAATTACGAACTAAGCACGTAATAATCAATACTTTAACTCGCTTACGTTCTGCGTTATAAAACACTGAATATCAGATAATTATAAAAATTTAACGAACTATTATATATGAAACATGGCTAATATTACTCATTTTGTTATTTATGCCTAGGTATTAAAGTAGCTTTAAGCCACAAAAGCTAATTTCGTATCAAAAACCAAATAAAACCGGCATTCAAAACCTCCTATCTTTTCGGAAAAATTTGTGAGGGGAATACATCTTGTCGGTTATACCGGAAGCTTTTATATCTGATTAAATAAAAGATATATAGTCGACTCCCAACCTTACTTTCCGAAATTTCTTAACTTTATTTCCGTCAATACCTTTTTAGTATATCGAGGAAAATCGGCTTTCATCATCCAATCGTAATATCCGGATTGTTCCTTGAGCACTGTTTCAACGGATTTGCCTTTGTTTTTACCAAAATTGAAAACCTCTTCTCCTTTTTTATTCAGCACAATTCTTCCGGCAAAATCAACTTGCTTTTTATGGTGCGAGAATTTTGACAGTGATTCCGTGTCGTTTTGTAAGTCCTCATATTTATCCAATTGGCCTTTTAATACTTCGTAAGTTGCTACGGTGTCGGCTTCGGCACTGTGGGCGTTTTCGAGCGTTTTATTGCAATAGAATTCATAAGCTGCCTCCAAAGTCCGTTGTTCTTTTTTGTGGAAAATAACTTGCACATCTATGAATTTGCGCTTTTTTAGATCGATGTCAATATCCGTTCTCAGGAATTCTTCTGCCAATAACGGAAAATCAAAACGGTCAGAATTGTATCCGGCTAAGTCACAGCCTTCAATAAAGTCTGCTATTGATTTTGCTACCTGAGAAAAAGTTGGTGCATCGGCAACATCGGCATCTGAAATGCCGTGTATTTTGGTTGTTTCCTTAGGAATTGGACACTCCGGATTTATTCGCAGAGTTTTTATTTCCTCTTCCTGATTGGGATTTATTTTGAGGATAGATATTTCTACAATTCGGTCTTTGACAACATTTATGCCTGTTGTTTCAAGATCAATAAATGCAATACAATTTTTTAAGTTGAGTTCCATGTGCTGTTTTTTGTTTGAAAGTGTGTCTCTTCTTAGGGATTGTTCCGAAATAACTTGACGCTTTAAATTGTCAATTTATTTTATCACAATCCCTTCTTTTGTTTCGTAAATAATTAATTATCGGATTTCTGCTCCTAATTCAGATTGGCAGTTTTTTATAATCTTATCCATAATTTTATTGATTTGTTTATCCTTTAATGTTTTTTGTTCATCTTGAAATATGAAACTCACCGCATAAGATTTTTTCCCTTTCCCAAGTTTCTTATCCTCAAAAATATCGAAGACATCGGTTTTCTTCAGAAGTTTTTTATTTGCTTTTTCGGCAATAGTTTTAATTTGCTCAAAACGTATTGATTTATCAACCAGTAATGCCAAATCTCTTCTGACGGACGGATATTTACTAATTTTCTTGTAGGTTGCATTGGCCGGTAGGGATGCAATAAGGTTCGAAAGGTAAAATTCAGCGTAAAAAACGTCTTGCTCTATATCGAAATGCTTGCAAAGCACCGTGGACAGCTGTCCGTATTCGGCAATAATCTTCTTATTTAAGCGGATTGAAATACCAAGTGCAAAGTTCTTATTGTCTGTTTCTGTAACATTCAAGCTATCGGTATCAAAACCTATCCTTGTCAATATACGTTCAACATGAGACTTTAAATCGTAGAATGAAAATTTTTGCTCATCAGTCTTCCAGTGTTTTTCGTTCTTATTTCCCGAAAGGAATACGGCCAGTTTTTCTTTTTCTGTATAATTTTCTAATGCTCCGTTTTCGGTATTTGAAAATTGATAGACATTGCCGAATTCATAAAGCCTGATATTCTCATTTCTATGATTTATATTTCTCTTGATAGCTTCCAATCCGCCAAAAATAAGGCTTTGCCGCATTACATCAAGGTCATTACTGAGCGGATTCAAAATCTTGACAGACTGTTCATGGTTGAAAGCCGGCATTTTTTTATAGTATTCGGATTTTGTCAATGAGTTTGACATGGCTTCGGAGAATCCGTCGGCCGACAGAAAATCGGAAACTATATTTTGCAGTTTGTTTTTGTTTGGCTTTTTCTCGTATGAAATTGCTGATTTTACTTTGTGTGAAACTTCAATATTATTGTAGCCGTAAATTCGCAATATTTCTTCTATGACATCTGCTTCTCGCGTTACATCTATCCTATAGGTCGGTATTTTCAAACGGAGTTCTTCTTCTGTTTCTTGCTCAACCTCAATTTCTAAGGCATTCAAAATACGTTTTATATCTTCTTTAGGAATTTTTGTTCCTATTAAACGTTCCGCATTTTTGTATGATAAATTGACTTCCGCTTTTTTTATTTTTTCAGGATAAAGATCTACAATTTCCGATGAAATTTCTCCGCCCGTAATTTCTTTGATAAGAATTGCTGCTCGCTTGAGGGCATACAATGTCATTTCCGGATCAACGCCGCGTTCAAATCTGTAGGAGGCGTCGGTTTGCAAGGCATGGTGCTTGGCTGTTTTTCTGATATAAACAGAATCAAACAGGGCGCTTTCCAAGAATATATTTTTTG
>JAYEIA010000355.1:0-19085 GCA_034659855.1 Bacteroidota bacterium | reverse complement strand
TACCTTCGGACATGCGTTGGAAGGGCTGTATGCTCAAAACCAAACCACATTAAAGCACGGAGAAGCCGTGGCAGCCGGTATGATTATGGAATTATTTTTATCGCATAAGAAATCCAAATTCAATTTAGATGCCATGTTTTCAATAATTTCTCAAATTTCTGAACATTTTGATTGGATTGAAATAAAACCCGGTGAAAAAGAAAAAATTATTGAATACATGAAATTTGATAAAAAAAACAGAGGCTCGAAAATATCTTGTGTTTTACTCAAAAATATAGGGGAACCGATACCTGAGAATATAATCACAGACATTGACATAAAAGACGCATTGAATTTTTATACTCAATTGTCAAAATAATTTGTAAAGTTTGCATTCCGGTATTCTATTTGTAACTAATATTGAAGTATTTATTGTAAGAGTTTATTTGTTTGAACAAAACATTGATATAAAATCGGAATATAATATTTATAGTGGAATTCACGTTCAAATAAGTGAATCTAAATAATTTTAAAATAGATAAAGTTGAAGAAAACAATAACTGTACAGCTCGGATTAATATTATGCTTACTTTTTTCGTATCAGACAAAAAGTGAAGCTCAAATTGCTCATTATTCACAGTTTTATACAACGCCTATGACCATTGCACCCTCTTTTGCCGGATTTACCGGGCATAGTCGGTTGTCTCTGAACTGGAGAGATCAATGGCCGGCTATCTCAGGTACTTTTTTAACCTATTCCGTGGGATTTGACCATTATTTTTCGAGAGCCAAAAGCGGCATCGGAGTATTAGCATTCAGAGATCAAGCCGGTAGTGGTAATCTGGCGCTTACAGAGACCGGAGTTCAATATTCATACAAATTAAAAATTGGTCAGAAAAGAGGAAATATTAATAACGAATGGTTTTTGCGTCCGGGAATCTACTTTAAATATTCGCAACGAACTATAGATTTTCATAAGTTGACTTTCGGAGATATGATTTTATACGACGGTCAAACCGTAAGTAATACCAGTGAAGCGCCTCCATTGCCTAAAAAAGGCTACTTGGATTTTGCAGCGTCACTGATGGGATATACGGATCTGTATTGGGGAGGATTTACTGTGGATCATTTGTTGCGTCCCGATCAATCGCTTACCGGTATCGAAAGTAAATTGCCGCTCAAGTATTCTGTCTACGGCGGAGCAAAAGTTCTTCTGAAAGGAAAACGAAACAGAATTGTAAGATACGGCAGAACACCGGAAAGTTTGACCTTTGCTTTTCATTACAGAATTCAAGGGAAATACGACCAGTTAGATATCGGAACATACTGGGATCACGACCCCATCGTTTTGGGAGCTTGGTTCAGAGGAATACCTATTGTAGATAAAGTCAGAGGAAACTATGAAAATATTGATGCTATTATAGTACTGCTGGGCTACAAAGTGAGTCGAAGCCTGAAAGTAGGTTACAGCTATGACATTACAGTTTCTAACTTGTTGAGCAATACCGGAGGGTCTCATGAAATTTCCTTAGTCTATGAATTCAACAAGAATTTGGATGATTTCAGAGCTAAACATACCATCATTCCTTGTCCGAGTTTTTAGTAACTACGTCCGGTACAGTCTCTACCCGTGTATGATTTTTTTCTCACCCATTCCGAAAACTCCGGAGAACGTTTGTTCGGTTTCCGGAATTTCTATTTTGCCGTCAAAGTAGCCGTACGGCCCGTGATAGTCGGCTCTTATAATGCCCATATTTAGTTTGAATCGGTTGTCGGTAACCGGCTGAAACCTAAGATTAACTTTTCCGGATTTATCTTTAATTGTCCATGGTTTCATTATACCTTGAGGTCTGCGAAATTCAACCGCAGGGAGTTGATACGTTCTGTTATTCTGCCATAGGATATTTTCATTAAATTTTTCGGGAGCAGTACTTTGATTCTCGGTTAGGTTGAAACCAAAAAAACCGGTTTCTTGAGCAGATACAGCAGTCCCCCAATTATACCTCATCGGGTAGGGATAGTACCCTTTATGGTCGTCGAAAATGAGATAAGAATTGCGTGACAGGTCAATTTCTTTTTTGCCGATTTTGAGAAAACCTAAGGTGAGTGAAGCCGCTTTATGAGAATACATACTGCCGTTATTTTTCAGTGGAATCACAACGACTGATGAATTCTTGCTGTTCTTATGAAAAGGAGTTTCGGTTTCTAATCGTATTTCCGGATTTTGGCGGGTTGCTTTTATATTTGCTGATATTTTTATACGGGCATTTTTCGAGTTTCCTGAAATTGAAATTGATATTTTTTTTCCGAAATATGAACAATCTGAATTGTATATATTTTCGGGTAGCTTGATTTTAGACGGCCAAAAATTTTCTTGAAAAAAATATTTTTTATTGTTTCGTATATCATACACTGCAAACTGAGCAAGAGCCATAAACTTTGCATTATACAGTACGCCAAAAATAAAGTAATCTTGGTTTCCGGTCTGGAAAGCTTGCCACTCTTTGAGTTTTAGATTTTTTATAAAACGGGGTAATTTTTTGTTGTATATCCTTCGAGCTTCTGTCATATTCACCCGCTCAAAAGCCCGTGAATATCGTCCGAATTGTAAGTCGTTTTCTTCAGAAAGGAGTGAATGTTTTTCAGACATGGTTTTTATTTTTAAAATATTTTCGACATAGGATACGGCTATAACTCAGCAAAAAAAAATTATAATATACTTTAAACGCAGACTTCGTCTGTTTTAATATTTTAAATGGCTGTACTCCTTTAATATAAAGGCTGCTAAATGATATTGCGATATAATTGGGTGCAGGCGTTATTTGTAAAAACCAAACGCCTGATAGCTAAGCAGATAGCGATAGGTGTGAATTTGTTTCCAAATTCGTTTTGACAGGCATTCAGGCATTTGCAATTATACACAATGTCCATTTTTTTATATTAAAACAGACGAAGTCTGAAACGGTTAATAATTTTACTTTTACAAAGAGTGTATTTATTGAATAGCAAGGTATTGTATCATTATATCATTAAATAATTAAGCCATTTATTCTTATTATTTCTGTGGTTCAGATTTAAAGGGATTGTAATGAAATAAATTGACAGTTTTAAACGAAGTTATTTTGTTCTTTTACAACTTGAAAATACTGCGAACAGCGAGCTGTTTTAACGGATTCTCAAGATTTTTTGCGAATAAGCAAAAACCAAGCCCAAAAGAACGAGTTTAAAAACTTCACCCTTCACCTTTCACCCCTCACCCTTCAAAACTAAAAGGGCAAAAGAACGGGTTTAAAGCGTCAAGCTATTCCGGAACATTCTCAAAGGTATATAAGTAATCCCCTTTAGCCAATACCATATTTTGTTCAGAAACCGATTGGATTTGATAATTCTCTTTTCCCATGCTTAGCGTTTGGGCATCTTCCGAGACAATAATTTTTCCTTTTTCGGTGCGGTCATTCATTAATCGCTTATAATTTCCTTCGCCGGAAATATTTATGGTTACACGGATACTCTTTTCAACAAAAGCATTGATTTCCTCTGCCGTGGCCGTGTTTTTGAAGTCTGACGCTTTATCAACCTTTGTCAGTACCCGGTTTCCTGCAATGGCTTGTTGTTGTTTCTCTGCCGCAGATTTCAGTATTCCGCAAGAACTTCCGAAAATAATTAATACCGCAAGGGCTAAAGTGAAATAATTTTTCATGTGTATAAATTTAAATTTTTCACTTCAAACTTAATCACTTCCGGTTAAAAATCAAAGATTATCCGTACGATAAAAAAAAATATAGAAAAAAGTCTTACCTTTGGAAATGAATAATTCTAAAAATTTGATACAATGGCTTGGAATCCTTTTAAGAAAAATAAATCGACAAATGAATCTTCTCGATTTGATCTGCTTTCGGATAAATTGAAATCGCAACTTGAAACTGTTCAAAACCGGAAATCGGGAGTAGGTAAAAAAATTGAAGAAATTGATGATTGGACTGCTCAGGTTATCATTGATACCTACGCCCATCTATTTCCTAACGGTAATATGACCTATTATCGGGAACAATATAAGGAAAAGGCCTTGGGAGAATATGAGACCATTAAAGCCGAAAATGCCGACAAAATTTCAAAAGAGAAAGTCGAAAAATGTGATAAAATAGTTGAGGGCTATGCTAAACAAAAGGCTTTGCGACAATCGGAGTTTGATTTGTATGCCAAGTTAGAAGCCAAGTATTCTCAAGCCTTGGAAGATTTTGAAGACACGAAAATCGGAAAGAAAAGTAATGACCTTCTGGATCAACACCAGGCACGACTCAAAGAAATGGGTGACGGCGGAGAAGCCTTGTCCGGAGCTATGACCGAGAAGGAGCGATTTTCAAGATTGAATGATGCCTTGGAGCATGAAACCGAATATGTGAAGCAATTGGAAAAACTATCTGATAAATTTGACGAAACCGGAGAGGAGAATTTTGACCATTCCGGTGCATTTAAAGAGGAATTGGAAAAAATTACTCAGGAAATAGAATAATTTTAACGAAAAGTCGGGCGAAATTAAAGAAAACAGATTGTAATAAGTAATGCTGTTGGTCAGTTTTAAATAGTGTCTGAGCGGAAATAGACGAATTTTAAGAAATGAGTTTTTTTTGATGAGATTTTTATTTTTTTTAATTTGGAGATGCCACTGTATCAGCGAATTTAACTAAATAGGCAGTTAAATATTTCTAAGCTGCAAGACGCATGTATTTATTGCTTTCGGAATAAACAAGAGGATTTTTCCTAAGGAACGGAAACAAAATAACTTTGCCTAAATATCATAATTTATTTCGTATCCGTTCCTGAAGAGAGAAGTTGTTGATGAGATAAAAAGGAAGACGTAGATTTTGGATTATTAAACAGAAATCATCTTTAAACACATATAGTTATGAAAAAAAATCTCACAGTTTTAGCACTTATTTCTGCATTATTGTTTTTTACAGGTATTGTCTTTAAACTGATGCATTGGCCCGGAGCTGCCATAACCTTGTTAGTCGGGACAATTGTCGGTTTGGTCTATTTGGTTTTGTATCTCATCGAAGGTGTAAAGCTACTGCAAAGTAAAACAGAAAAAATATCCGGCATTCTTGTTGTTATTACTTTGATGTCTATATTAATAAGTTTTGTGTTTAAATTGCAACATTGGCCGGGAGCCGGGGTTCTTGTTGTTTTTGCCCATGTCGCCTTGTTCTTGTCTGCAATATCGATGTTTATTGATGCGTTCTCGGAAAAAAACAAAGCAAAACAGTCTTTCAAAACCTTATTTGCCCTTATCTACTTTATACTTATGGCTATACTCGTTTTCTTAGCATTTAAGTAACAGAGGCAGAAGCTCACCGGGGAGTCGTTATTGAAAGTACAAGTAAAATGTATTATACGAAACCGCCTGTCGAATTTATATATGACTGTTTTTAACCGATTGTTCGTTGGTTGGTTACAGTCATGAGTTTAGTTTAAAAAGTATAAAGTTTGTAAATTTGTAAAGTTAATAGATTGAAAATTAAGGATTAAAACATTTCATACTTTTATTGTAAATGATTAATTATGAGTAACTTAATTTTATAAACTTTCAACTTTATAACTTTTTAGACTGCACTCATATATTACTATGCAAAATGATTTACCGATTCATCATTAAGTTAATTCTGTCAGTAATAATTATACTTGTCGGTTTCGTATCAAATCTCAGGTCTCAGAATGCTCATCTCCGGGTGAGCTGTGCCGACTCTTTGAATACGGATTTTCCGAAGTCAGTTTCGTTCGCCGATTACCAAGCCATTAAGAGCTACTGCAGTACATTAATTGCCGAATATAAAACCGCCGGATATATTGCCGCTTCTGTCGATAAATTGGTCAAAAGCTCGGATACAACATATGCTGATTTATACTTGGGCAAGCTCTATAGGATTTCCTCATTCAATATCCCTCAAATTGCGTCCCTACAGTTAAGAATGCTGAATTTGAATGCTCAAAAAATTACCGGTAAGCCGTTTAGCCAATCTTTGCTGAATGAACTGAGTCAAAAAATCCTGTTATATTATGCAGAACAAGGCTTTCCGTTTGCTGAAGCAACACCGACGGTCAATTTTCCGGCTCCCGGAAAGGCAGAAGTTGAATACAGTATCATAAAAAACACAAAAGTATATTACAATGAAATATTTTTAAAAGGAAGCGGCAAGATTTCAGAAAAATACATCTATGGTAAATTGCAAATTAAACCCGGTAAACCCTATAATGAAAGTCGGGTTCAGCAAATTTCCGATAATATTTCTACCGTTCCTTTTTTGCTGGAAATAAGAAAATCATCTCTCGAATTTTATGAAAACAAGGCCGATCTCTATTTGTATCTGAAACCCAAAAAATCCAATCGGTTCAACGGCATAGTCGGATTTATTCCCGACAGCTTAAACGATTATAAATTGGATATTACAGGAAATCTGCAGTTTGACCTGTATAACAGTTTTAACCGCGGGGAGTATATCTCACTTGAGTGGAAGCGGAATCGTGAAAAATCACAATTGCTGCAAACGGAGTTTATTTATCCATACCCTTTGGGATACAATATAGAATTGTCTTCAATGGTATTGTTGGACAAAACCGACAGCCTTCATTTTGATGTGGAATATGCGGTGGGTACAAACTATTTATTCGGAAAAAACAGCAAACTTACCCTTTCATATCGCATGAAAAATTCTTCGGTAACCGGACAATCGGAACTCGCCGATTTAAGCGATACCAAACGGTCGGTATTTAGTATAGGATACTCCAAGCAGCATATTGATTATGCTCCGAATCCGTATTCCGGTTATGCTTTTTCGTTGTTGGTCGGAGCCGGAAAACGTCAATATAAAGAAGAGTCTGCCGAGCTTTACACTTTGGATCTCGCAGCAGATTGGTATCTTCCCTTATACAAACGATTGATTATTTTTTCAAAGCTGAATATAAAAGGTCAACTTTCTCAAACGCCCCTGTTTGATAACGAGCTGTATAAATTTGGCGGCATCCGGACCATGAGAGGATTTGATGAGGATTATTTCAATGTTCAACATTATGCCGTCTATACGGCAGAATTTCGATATCTCTATGATACCAACGCCGCAGCCTATTTTTTTTCGGACATAGGCTACTACACAAAAAATAAGATGCCGGGAGATTTTGTCTGGGGATTTGGTCCGGGAGTTAATATTGACACAAAAGCCGGAATTTTTTCATTCAACTATGCCCTGGGGAAAACTATGGGTAATCCAATTTTGTTCAGTCAATCTAAAATTCACATAGCGTATATTAATAGATTTTAGGGATTGCGATGAAAAAAACTTTGCCCCTCACCCTTCACTCTTCACCCTTCATCCTTCAAAAATAAAAGGGCAAAAGAACAAGTCAAAATGTAAAAGTTATTTCGGAAAAATCCCTAAGAACTGAACAAAGAAAAAAACAAAACATCTTTAAATCCCGAGGGAGTATTTATCCAGTTTTTCTTTGTTCCCGTATTTTCAAAGCCATGTGATTCAAACAGACGAATGCTTCTTTGGTGGCCCTCAATAATATTGCAATACATTTGATTTAGCTTTAGATATCTAAAAGCATAGTCGGTCAATAATGAAATAGCCTCTGAAGCATAGCCTTGCTCTCTGTATTGTTCGGAAATGAAAATTCCGATTTCTGCCCTGAAATGGATAGGTTCAAAATTGAAAAGATCAATTATTCCCGCTGTTTCTTTAGAACTCTTTATCGATATCATTAAACGAAGGCTTTTCGTTTCAAAAATATCTTTTGTTGAAAATTTTAAATACTCTTCAAGGGTTTGTTTGGAATAGGGGGCTATGGTATTGCTGATATTCCACAGTAAAGGATCGTTTTCTGTGGCATATATAAAATCTAAATCTTCGGGTTCGGTCGCTCTCAGAAAAATGGGGCTTTTTTTTGAAAAAATCATGGCACAAAATTTTTACAAATATACAAAAGCTTGGTTTACCGTAAAAATAAAACTCGTTGTTATGGCTTTGTTTGTGTTCGAGCTACAGTACGTTTTCCAATGCGTGATATTTTGCCGGAGTTTGGTGTAAATTTTGCATTACAATATTGAAATAATGAGTCCGCTCCGAAAACACCATTTTTGGAAAATCTTGTAAATACGAAAATAGAATTGTATTAATAATAAAGACTTTCTGATTTAACAAAAACATGTAAATCTTGTCAATCCTGTCAAAAAAGACTTTTTGGAGTACACTCAATAATCAAATCGGAAACAATTTTTAATTAACAAACAATATGTTGGTACAAGTTGGTGTTCTGTTAAATGTAATGATAAGTCAATAGCGGAATTTGTTAATGCCGATTGATCAGATATTAAAAATCTGTAAGAAAAAAGTTTGGCTCCGGTTTAGAATAGAGGTGTTTTTTTGAATATGAAGATTATAGGGCTTTTACAAGATAATATTCAAATTTCCGGAGGTTGAGCGGTGTCGAAAACGGTTTCGGCTCCGCTCAACCTCCGGAAAAACAACCTTAATTTTAAACTAAAGCCCAAAAAAGTTTTAGCCTCTGAATGTTTGTCGGATTAATATATCCTTTAAACGGTTAATAATTCGACTTTTATAAAGAGAGTGTTTGCTGAATAGTAAGGTATTGTATCATTATATCATTAAATAATTAAACCGGTTAAAGTATAAATTGACATTGAATTTTTTGACTTTTCAAATTGAACAAACCAAAAAAGATACTTTCAGACATCAACAATGTTTTGAAAATAGCTATGATTTATTTTTCTTTACATGCAACTTTACATTATATAACATCGTCTGTAATTTATAATATGCGAGCTGTGTTTTAAATGTGAATAGATTTATGTGCTATTCGCTGATAATTAGAAACTTGTATTTTAAAAAGATAGCTTTTAGTAAAAAATAGTTCGAAGGTAAAAATTAGAAGATAAAGAAAATGATAAAATTTAAGGGAATTATCGGGACAATTACGGTAAGTATCATATTAATTATGACCGTTTTTGTAAAAAATGTATCGGCTCAATGTGATGCCGGTTTATCCAAAACGGTTACATGTCCTACCTCAAATTTAGATGCAACAGATCCCGCTCCGGATGCAGGAGTCTGGTCAACTTCAGGTTCTGCCGGAATTACAACGCCGGCCTCACCCTCCTCTCAAGTTACCGGACTTGTTGTTGGAACAAATACATTCACATGGACTGTAGCTGCCCTTGGTTGTAGTGACCAGGTAGATATTGTGTTTTCGCCTGCTTTTGCCGGTAATGATAAAACTGTGTGTGAAACTACACAACTTGAAGGTTCAAATCCCTCCCCGGGAACAGGCTATTGGACTTCCTCTGATCTTTCAGTTATTTTTGACGATTCTACAAACCCCACCGCTACTGTTACTAATTTACCCTTTGGTACAGTTACCTTTACATGGCATGTTACTATTGAAGGATGTACCAGCACCGACGATGTCGTCATTACAAACAGTACACCTCAAAATGTTAATGCCGGAGTAAGCAGTGAAGCTTGTGCCGACACTTTTCAACTGTCAGCAACCGACCCGGCACTTTACGGAGGCACCGGACAATGGCTCGTTACCGGCGGTACCGGACTATTTGACAATTCGACCTTATTTAACACCGTGGTTCGAGGACTTACTGCAGGAAACAATACCTTTCAATGGACAGAATCTTTAAATGGGTGTCCTGCCTCGGACTTGGTTGTTATTACTTATAATGATGTGAATGCTACGGCTTCAAATCAAACAATCTGCAACGATTATGTTACATTAGACGGTAACCAACCCGCCGGAACTTCAGGACTTTGGACGGTAATAAGCAGTACCGGATTTATTAATACACCGACGCTCAGAAATACGGATGTGTACGGGCTTAATCCCGGCGCCAATACATTTAAATGGACACTCACAAAAGGAACTTGTTCTGACTTTGTTGATGTTACCATAACATATGATGCACTTTTTGCCGATGCCGGCCCCGACCAAAATGTCTGCGGAGGAACTACCTCATTAGATGCTACTCCGTTATTGTCCGGAGAAACCGGAGTTTGGTCTCTCGAAGTTGGATTCGGTTCTGTAACGTCCGTAAATTCACCATCTTCCACAGTTACCGGTATCAGCGGATTATCTCCGTCTGTTTTTCGTTGGAGTGTTTCTCGTGCCGGCTGTACAACGGTTTGGGATGAAGTTACTGTAGTTTGTGATTCTTTGCCGGCTGATGCCGGCCCGGACCAGTTGGACTTATGTGTAGCAAGTACAACTTTGCAAGCTCTCACCGGAGATCCGGCTTTGCAAGGAGGTTCAGGAGTATGGCTTACCTCGTCGGGGGCAACAATTGTAAATCCGTCAAATTATATTACTGGGGTTACTGATTTAGGTCCCGGAACCAGCGTGTTTCATTGGACTGTTACACGAAATAATTGTACTGTTTCAGATCCGGTTACTGTTACAAGAAGTAATTATGTCGCCGATGCCGGTCCCGATCAAACCATTTGCGGAAATTCTGCAGCTTTGTCAGGAAGTAATCCCGGACCGGGAGGAACCGGAGAATGGACAATAACATCAGGCGGACCCGGTACAATAGCCGACGTTTTTTCGGCAAATACTTCAATATCAAATATAGTCTCATTTCCTATAGTCCTTCGTTGGACTGTAAACGGAACCTGCTCAGGTTACGATGAAATGACAATAACTGATCAAGGAACCACTCAAGCCGAAATTACCGGCAATGATATTGAGTATGCCGGCTGTAATGAAAATTTTTATAACGGATTAGATATTGTTAATCCCCTTCAAGGAGGAGAAATCTTAATGTGGAATGAATTAACTTCTTTTGGTGTAACATTTTCAAACCCAAACGGGGCCCCCACAAATGTTACAAACTTACCACTTCCCGGACAAACCCAAATAGAATTAATTATAACTGACGGGGTTTGTACAACTCGAGATACGATTACTATTAGTACCGGAGCTCCTGTAACAGCAGATGCCGGTGCTGATATCGGAAATTCTACAAATTGCGACCAATATGTTTATTTAAATGCTGTTGATCCGGCACCTGCAGTGGGTACTTGGTCTATTAGTCCTTTAGATCCGGATGACCAAAATGTATACATTGATAATCCGAATGATCCGAATACTTACGTGATTACAAGGGCTGCGGTTCCGGGTGATCCGAATGATGGAGATTTCACCTTGGTTTGGACAGTAACAAATGGTTCGTGTACTGATTCTGATAACATAAATATCGAAAATTATGCCATAGCATATGCCGGTGAAGATATGATGCAGTGTGGCAATGAAATATTTAAAATGAATGCCGGCCCTGAAACAAATAGCCATCCGTTTTCCGGAGAATATGGAATATGGGACTTTTCCTTTCCCGGAATTTCTTTAAATTCCGGACATGATTACTGGAGTGATTGTGTGTTTGAAATTGATAATACTGCCCTTGAGGGGGCTTACCCGGTTATATGGACATACCATAATAAACTGGGAGGAAGTAACACCTGTGTCTCTGAAGATACGTTAATCATGTACTTTCTGGAAGATTTATCTACAAAACCAATGACTGCCGGAGCTGATCAAACTATCTGCGGAACTACCGCAACAATTAACGATGCTACAGTCCCGTCAGATTTAGGTATTTTAACCACCAGCGTTTGGAGCGGACCGGTCGGCGTAAATATTAATCCTATTAATTCTCCGTCAACAACTGTTTCAAATCTTGCTCTCGGAAACAATTTTTTGACATGGACTATTGATAATACATGTAGCAGCAACAGTGCCCAAGTAAATATTCTGGTATCCGGAACAAGTGGGGTCGATGCCGGAAATGATACCATTATTTGCGATGATTTTATAACCTTAAATGCTGATCCTCTCGGACCAAGCGATGACGGAACATGGACTATTGTTTCAGGCGGAGGTTTTATTGTAACTCCAACTTCAAATACGACCAATGTAACCAATTTGTTACCGGGCGAAAACATATTTAAATGGAGTGTTATTAGTCCGTTTTGCAACTCAGAAGATACTGTGGTCATTTTCAGTAATAGACCGTCAACCCCCAATGCCGGCCCCGACAGGTATATGTGCGGTGAAGATATGATGTTGGCACAAAATCCCACAAACCCGGATGAAGTTGCCGAATGGTCTGTTGTAAGCGGCTCAGCAACTATTTCTGATATTAATGATAATAATGCCTTAGTAGAATCAAGCCCCGGTTTAGATCCTCCATTATTTTCAACTTTAAGGTGGACAATTTTCAATACGGCACCAAATGGGCTACAATGTCAAGAGTATGACGAAGTTAATGTATATAATTATGATCCTGTAATCCCGGATGCAGGTATTGATCAAACCGTTTGTGACGATGTAACTATGACGGCTAATCCCCCGGGAACGGGAGAAGTCGGAAATTGGTCATTCATTCAGGGCTCTGCTGTATTTGCCGACAATACCTTATATAATACAGTAGCTTCAGGTTTTGACTATACTCAACCTAACTTGTTGATTTGGAGAATATCTGCTCCTCGCCCCGGAGCACTTTCTGATTGTGAACTTCAGGATACGGTACAAATACTCAGCAATGTTGTTGATGTAGATGCCGGTCCGGATAAATTGGATTTATGCGGAAGCACTCATCTTTTGGATGCTAATTGTCCTACAACCGGAACCGGAGCTTGGTCGGTAACTTCAGGAAATGGAGTATTCAGTAGCAATACTTGCAATGCCACGGTCTCTAATCTTTTACAAGGAACAAATATTTTACGATGGACTATCACTTATAATGGTTGTAATTCATGGGATGAGGTAACGGTAATTAATAATTTACCGACAGCTCCTAATGCCGGACTCGACAAAACAGTATGTGGTACGACAACAATGGCAGGAAACAACCCTACAATAGGAACGGGAACTTGGTCTGTTATCTCAGGCGGGGGAACGTTTGTTGATCCCTCCTTAAATAATACTGTAGTCAATGGATTGAATTATGGATCAAACCTTATGGTTTGGACTATTGATAATAATAGTTGTCAATTAAAAGATACCGTTAATATCACCAGTGATGTTGTAGGAGCTGACGCAGGAATAGATGAAACAGTCTGTTCGAGCAGTTATACACTTAACGGAAATGACCCTACCCCCGGAACCGGTTTGTGGACACCGGCAGGAACCACGGCTACGATTTTGGATCCTACAAATATAAATTCCGGTGTTACCGGCATGAATCCCGGACCTAATCAATTCCGCTGGACAATTTCTAATAATGCTTGCTCAACATTTGATGATGTCATAATTATTAATAGTGAACCCACAACAGCCGATGCCGGGTTAGATCAAACGGTATGCGATCCTTTTACAAACTTAAACGGAAATGTAGCTATTGAAGGCACAGGCGTATGGACTACTGCTAACGGCTCTGTGGTTATTACAGATACAACTGACCCCAATTCATTTGTCAGCAATTTGCCCACAGCCGGTGTTACCTTGTTTACTTGGACAATTACCAAAGGGAGCTGTGTCAGTTCTGATGATGTTCAAATACAGTATGTCTCAGATAGTAGCTCGGCCGGCCCCGACCAGCATATATGCACTGATCAAACGACTTTAGATGCCGCTGATCCTTCTCCGGGAACCGGTACTTGGTCTCTATTAAGTGGTAATCCATTAACAACTTTTGCTGATCCGACCTTGTACAATACATCGGTTACCGGTTTGCAAGCCGGGGAAACCATTCTTCTGTGGTCAATTTCAAATGGCGCAAGTTGTATGTATACTGACACAGTATCAATATTTAATGACGGCCCTTACCCCGTCAATGCAGGACCTGATCAAACAGTTTGTGGAAGCATTACTAATCTGGAAGCTACTGACTTAACAGTAGGAACAGGGGTTTGGAGTACTGCCTCCGGTGGTGTTACAATTCAGCAAAATACATTGTACAATACGCTTGTTACAGGCTTACCTTATGGAATAACTACATTTACCTGGACGGCGACAGAAGGAGCATGTGTTGTCAGCGAGAATGTTATTATACAAAATGACAGTATTGACGTGGTTAATGGAGAAATTGATCAGTTTTCTTGCGACGGAACTGATATTATATGTGCAAGTACTACCGCTTACGGAAGCTCGGGTATATGGGATCTTGTACAAGGACAGGGCAATATTGCCAATCCGAACTCCTCTTGTACAACGGTTTCAAGTCTGGGACAGGGTAGAAATACTTTCCGTTGGACTATAACAGTCGGTGCATCTTCTTGTGTCAGTTACAATTACGTGAATGTTTATAATTTGCCGGTTACTGCCTCAGCAGGCAACGATACCGCCATATGTATAGATGATGTTGTGTTGCAAGGAAATAATCCAAATGGTGAATTTATCCCCGATAATTATCCGGCCTGGGGATGGTGGGAGCAAGTTCCTTCAACGGCACCGGGAGCAATCCAAAACCCAAGTTTGTTTAATACGCAAGTTTTAGGAATTGATTTTGATAGTAACGTTTTTAGATGGACGGTTTCAAATGGTTACTGTACTGATTGGGATGAAGTTACAATTATTAATAACAGGCCGTCTCCTGCCGATGCCGGACCTGATTCTATTTTATGTAATACTGAAATAACTTTAAATGCTGTTGACCCTTCAACTACCGCACCGGGAAGAGGAACAGGACATTGGGAAATACTCGGCGGAGGTGCAACGCTTGTCAATCCTACCTTATTTAACTCGGCGGTAACTAACCTGAATTATCTTTGTGCAGATTATTGGTCGCCGGACTGGTGGACAACAAATCCGGAAGTAAATACTTTCCAGTGGGTTGTAGAGTATAACGGTTGTCAATCGTCTGATATTGTGAGAGTTATTAATGGCTTGCCTACGCCTGCCGATGCCGGTGCCGATCAAACAGTATGTGCAAACGAAGCCAATATGGATGCCTTTGATGAAGGACAATGTGCTCAAAATCATTGGTGGGAGGCTGTTTCTGAACCGGGAGTTACATTTTGGGATCCGGTGGATGGTTCCGCTGATAATACTGACTTTAATGCACATGTTGAAAATTTACCCGGAGTTCCGCCAGCCGGGACAGTTACTACTTTTGTATGGCATAAAGCAAATACCTTTGGAGGGCTTACCTGTGAAGTAACAGATACTACCACTATACATTCGCTTGGGTACTCTGAAATTTTAAATGCCGGTAATGATGATGCCGTTTGTAATACTGACTATACTTTGAGCGGAACACCTCCTTCCGATTTATTTGGACCGGGGGATGATGTTTCCGGTGAGTGGTCAATAATTTACGGCAGTGGAAATATTGATGATATTACATTGTATGACTCCGATGTTCATGATTTGTTCTACAACACGAACGTGTTCAGATGGACAATCACAAATAATGATTTGGGGTGTATAATGACCGATGACGTATATATTCATAATGGGTTGCCGTCACCCGCACTTTGCGGATCGGATAGTTCGGTTTGTGAAGACCGTGCTTTATTAACAGCTACAAGACCTATAAGAGGAAATGGAGTTTGGTCAGTGCTGGTTGGTACTTCTACTATTGAAAATCCTTCATGCCAAACATTTAATTGTAATACCTATGCTAATGATCTTCCCAACGGAATGAACTCCTTTTTATGGACGGTTACAAATACATATGACGGACCGCATGGCAGTTATACTGCGGCAAATCCTTTAGTTTGTACTTTGACTGATACATTGAATATTGATAATAATATGGTAACGGCTGATGCCGGGTCAAATATTTATATTTGTGAAGATACGGTTCAGTTAAGTGCAAATTTAAATGTCGGTGAATCCGGTGATTGGCTAGCCGGAGGTTCCAGTACTTTTAATACGACAGGAACAAATACCAGTTCATTACATAATGATATTGTACGAAATTTAACAAGAGGCCGAAATACTTTCTTATGGACAGTTTCAAACGGTATTTGTAACGGATCCGACCAATTAACAGTTTACGATAACTTGCCTTATCCGAATCCTGCTGCCGGTGCCGATCAGGTCATTTGTATTGATTCAACAACTTTATCGTCGAATTCTATAACCAGAAACGATACATGGTATGATGTAACGGTTACAACCATAGAACAAGAAGGTTATTCTACTCAAGAGTGGACAGTTGGTTCCGGAAGCGGAACATTTGCCAATTCAAGTTCTACAACAACCTCAGTTACGGCTATTGGTCAAGGAAATAATACCTATTTTTGGAATGCATCCTATCATTTTACGGATTACACCTATGAACCTACACCCGGCACACCATTCACTCAAACATGTACACTCACGGATGAGGTTGATGTATATAATAATATTGTTACCGCTTCGGCAGGTTCTGACTCACCAATAATTTGTGGTGTGGAAGGTCCCGGAGCAAGCTATTTCTTGAATGCCGATGGTAGTCAGTCAGGTCTCTGGTCTTCTGTGTTTGGATTTGGTTCTACTATTGTAGATCCGACAAACAGTAACTCGCAAATTATAGGTATGCAAAATGGTGACCATGTTTATCGATGGACTGTTTCCAATACTTATAACGGAACAACCTGCTCGGCTTGGGATGAAGTTATTATACCCGTTCGTATTCCGACAACATCAGTGGTGTCTAATCCACCAACTTATGAAATATGTGAAGATTATACGACTCTACAAGCTAATCTTCCGGTGTGGGGTGACGGAACTTGGAAAGAAGTTCCGGTACCTTCAGGTACAATTGACGCACCTTCTTCCAATATTTCAAATGTAACAGGAATTGGATTAGGAAGCCGGTTGTTTGAATGGACAATTGATTACGACGGTTGTACATCAAAAGATACAATTACGGTTTACAACAATATGATTTTATCTGATGCAGATGATAGAATTGACGATCCCGCAGCTCTACATGTAATTGTAGATAATGATACAGCAGTATGTACAGATGTATTTCAACTTTCTGCAACTGACCCGAATATTTATAATACAGGAAATGCTCCGTATCCAACAGGAGAATGGTCAGTTTTTCCCGGTACGGTTACATTCGATAACAATACTTTATATAATACAACAGTTAGGAATTTGACTTCTTCAGGGTCAAATATTTCAAATTTGATCTGGACTGTTTCAAAAGGCGGTTGTACTGAAGTCAGTACATTAGACATTATAAACAACGAGTTTACAGTAGATGCAGATAAAACATTTACAGGAGATAATAATGAAATAGAGACCTGTGACGGAACAATTATTTTAAATGGAGAACAGCCGGGCTCTAATCCCGGAGAATCCGGTTATTGGGAAGTTCTTTCCGGTGGCGGTTCTATTCAAATACCAACACTATATAATACTACAGTAACAGGTGTTGCAAAACCATTTAGTGAGTTTGTATGGAATGTAACAAGAGATGGTTGTAATGCTGAAGATACAGTGAAAGTTTTTAATAACTCGGTAACCTCAAATGCAGGAATAGATGATACCGTTTGTACCAATATTGCAGTACTACCGGGAACACAACCTGCAGCAGGAGAAACAGGACAATGGTTTCAAATTTTGGGTGGAGGAACCGTTACTTTGCCTTCCCTATATAATTCAGGAGTAACAAATCTCGGACAAGGGCAAAACAGATTCTTATGGCGAATTACAAAAGGTAATTGCCATGCTAACGATACTGTTGAAATTGTAAATAATGAACCAAATAATTTTACTGTTGAAGGAGCCAAAGAAAGTTGTACATTAGACAATACTATATCAGTAAACCCTGCTCCTGACTATGTCTTTGAATATGGCGAATGGTCAGTTATAGCCGGTGGTGCTTTCACAGCAGTAAGTGATAAAACGGCTATAAATACAGACGTTACCGATTTGCAACCCGGAGAAAATGAATTCCTGTGGACTGTAACAAAAGGGAAATGTGATAAACAAGGTTCGATTGTAATAACAAGTAATCAAGTAATAGCTGACGCAGGAACTTTGCAAAAAGTATGTGCCGACAGTACTCAATTATTAGCCGCTGATCCTGAAACAAACTACACTAAGCAAGGTACAGGAACATGGACACAAATTACAGGTACTTCAAATATTGATGATGATACCGCATTTGATTCATGGGTACATGATTTAGACCCCGGACTAAATAGCTTTACATGGACTATGCGACTTGGTACTTGTTTTCATTCTGATAAGGTCGAGGTATATAATAATTCAGTAACTGCATCGGCTTCGGATCAAACCGTGTGTCATGATTATGTTACATTAGACGGTAATGTGCCTCCTGTTGATGCAAAAGGTGTTTGGACTGAGGTTGCTCCCGGAACTCCGGTAATAACCGATGAAACCTTGAATGTTACAACAGTAACAAATTTAGCAAGCGGAAACAATACTTTCAGATGGAAATTGTCAAATACGTCAGGATGTAAGGATAGTATAGATATTATTATTGATAATCAAGAGTTTACTATTTCTGCCGGACCCGATCAGCCGGGTTTATGTTCTACAACTACTACTTTGAATGCCGATCCTCCTGGAGTTGGGCAAACAGGACAATGGAGTGTTCTTACGGGTACAGCTAATGTTACTAATCCTACTCTTTTTAATTCAGGAGTTACTAACCTGAGTCCGGGAAATAATAAGCTTAGTTGGGTCGTAACCGGAACGGATTGTAATGCTCAAGATAAAGTTTTTATAGAAAACAGTTTGCCCACTGTTGCATCTATTACAACACCAATTCCTTCAAACAGAGAAGTTTGTACGAATAGTGCAGCTATTGAAGGCTCGCAGCCCTTGCAAGGAGAAGGGTTGTGGACAGCTGATTTTGGAGTTGTAACTTTTGGTAATAAAACTTTATATCAAACTACAGTTAATAATCTTGCTCTTGGAGAAAATGAAATTACTTGGACTATTTCTAACGGAACTTGTTCTAATTCCAATTCCATAGTAATAACCAATAATGAAGTAGTGGCCGTTGCAGGATCTGACAAAACAACAGGATGTACCGATGCAGTAACTTTATCCGGAAACGATCCTACGTTAACTCAAGGCTCCGGAGTTTGGACAGACCAAAGTGGAACCACCGCCGT
>JAYEIA010000354.1:0-19202 GCA_034659855.1 Bacteroidota bacterium | reverse complement strand
GAGTAGTTGCAATATCTGGATTATACGGTTTTGAAGAATGTTCCTTTATTAAATTTTCAGTAGTCCAGTTTTCAGGTAATTCTCCTTCGTTTCTAATTACTATTTTATTATCATAAACCTTTATATCAATAGGATACCCTTTTGAATAATTTTTATGTGCTATCGCATTTAGAAGAGCTTCTCTTAATGCCTGTTCTGGATATTCATACGTTTCTTTTCGTTGTTTACCGTATGATATTAATGCTTTCCCATATTTTGTATTTAATAAATCTATTGCCTTATTGTATTGATAAAATAGGCTTCCATAAATTTCGTCATCAAAACTAATGTCAATATCTGATTTAGCATAGCCAATTTTTATAAATGCTCCAGATACAAAATTTTCCGGGTTTTTATGAAAAAGTAAAATTGCAGCACGTTTTAAAAGACCATTTTCTATAAGTTGAAGATTTTCAATTATATGCTTATTGCTTTGTTTTAAAATATATTCATCAATTCTTTTATTTTCTTTTGCACTTTTTTTGAAAATTTCAAAAGCTTCACTGTCTAAATCATTTACAGTAACATTTGGAATAGGAACACCATCCCATTTTTACCCATTTTCCCCAATAGGAAATTATCTAATTTAGTCCCTGTTAATTCATTAGTAGTTGCTCCCATTCGCTTATAATACCGTCCCTTGTAACTAATAGGGAACGGATGGGGATCAATTTTTATTTCAATATAATCTTTTTGGTCTGTTTCTGAATGGATTATATCTACAATAATTTCAAGTGAATTTTTTATTTTACTTGGAATATCATTCAAAAGTTTTTCTATATTTTTCAACCCAAAGATATTACCGTTATCATCTATTCCGATAAAAATTCGACCACCATTGGTATTTGCAAAACTGCAAATCTGTTTTAAATATTCATCTCGTCAACTTCGTTTCCATTCTGTATTTTGATTTTCTTTCATTTATATTAGCATTTAATGTATTCTTAAATATTATTATATCATTGAGTTGAGCACAACGGAAATGTGCTTGCACTATGCGGGGCTTTCTACAATGTAGAAAATAGCACAAATGTTCAAAATTTAGTAATTTGTTCATAAATTGCACCAAAACCCCGCATTGTGTCAAGTGCAATGTTAAAGCTATTTTTTTCATTCGTTTAGTTTTTTTTCTTGTTCATAGTAATCTTTTTCTTTTTCTATTTGTTCAATTAGTTCTTCTTTTGTTGGAAAATATAATTGGTATTTTGAGGCAAAAATTTGTTCACTATCTTTTAATAATGAATACTTTATTGTTGTGTCATTCTTTTCGGCACAAAGAATTATTCCAATAGTTGGGTTATCATCTACTGGCTTTAATTTTTCTTCATAAAGTCTTACATATCCGTCCATTTGTCCAATATCTTGATATGTTAATTTTCCGACTTTCAAGTCAATAAGCACAAAACACTTTAACAAATAATTGTAAAAGACTAAATCAACGAAATAATGGTCTCCTTCGTGTGTAATTCTCTGTTGTCTGGCAACAAATGAAAATCCTTTTCCTAATTCAAGTAAAAAATCTTGTAATTTATCAATCAATGCTTGCTCTAAATCCCTTTCATAAAAGTTTGAATTTGCTTTTATTCCAGTAAATTCAAGCACAAAAGGGTCTTTAATTATATCTTGTGTTTTTCGTATTTCTATTCCTTCGTTAGCAAGGGCTAAAATTTCATTTTTATCTTTGCTTACAGAAATACGCTTGAATAATTCTGTATTTATCTGCCTTTCAAGTTGTCTTGTTGTCCAATTGCTATTTGCTGCTTCATTCATGTAGAATTTTCTTTCTGTTTCGTTTTCTACTTTGAGCAAAATCCTATAATGTGTCCATGTTAATTCTTGTCTTAAAACTGATTGAAGCGGATGATTTTTTATTATTTCAGATTGCCTACTCACTGCGTAGGTTATTGGATTTGATAAATAAAATCGTCTCATAAATTCAAGATTTGCTTTATTAAATCCTTTTCCATACTCGTTTGTAAGCTGTTTAGACAATTCTTTTATTAGTGATTTCCCATACTCCGCTCGGTCTTTTCCATTCTGTTCTTCTTCAATGATAGTTCTACCTACTTCCCAATAAGCAATTATCATTGAGAAATTTACAGCTTTATAAGCATAGTTTCTTGCTTGCTCAATTATTTGCTTTATATCGTTTATTAAAACTTTTTGAAGCATCATTTATGTTTTTGAAAGTTTATAGAAAATATATTTTTCGTTAAAATTTATATTTTCTTGATTTTTATATCTATTTTGAATAAAGTCTATTTCATCACTTATTTCCTTGTCAGTTAAAAAAGAAAATGATGATAAATATCGTTTTTGTATTTTTTCAACAAACAAATTTTTATATAGTTTACTTGTAATTGTAAGTTCTTCTGTTTTTATATTTATTTGTTTGTTTTCAATTTCTTTTATTTGTTTTTTTAATAAATCTTGATATTGAATATCACTATTTTTCATTTTTTTTGAAAAAGGAAATGTTTTGTTGTCAAAATCCAAATCGACGATTAACACTTTTGTATTATTAATTAATTTTCGGTGTAAAGCATTTAGAAAATCATTATTAAATCCAATATGATGTATGCTTTCTTTCAATAAAACTTTATTATGTTCTTCATCTTTAACGAAATTATCAACCATATCAGCTTTTATGGTTTTTACTTTATTATCTTGTTTAAGATTTTTTAGCATTTTATCTGAAAAATCGACACAAGATACAGTTTTTAAATTAACTTTATTAGAAATTGCTTTTGTAAACAGTCCAGTTCCACAACCTAAATCTAAAAAGTTGTCATTATTTCTAAGTTCTAATAAGTCAATAATTTTAGAAACTATTTTATTAAAATTTTCCTCGCTTGGTTTCCAAAATCTGTCAAAATTATTTGCTAATTGTTCGTAATGTTTATGTATAATTTCTTTTTTCATAATTAGCTTTAACGGTATACCTGTGAACACCAATAAGCCTTAATTATTAACATACTTGGTTTTATCCATGTAGCAATATAATAGTTTTTAGGGTAACACCCAAATCTTCCGTGAGTACATTCAACCGGCAAATGCCAATTGTGGTTAACACAATAATGACTGACAGTGTTAAAGTATAATGACATAACTGTCGGTTGGTCATTTACCCCGGAAGCTTCTTTTCTGCCCGGCAATAAAATTAGGACTCTTCTCTTGCCTTGTCTCCGTGATACAGTGTAATGTGAGGAAAAGGAATTTCAACATTTTCTGCATCAAAAAGTTCTTTGAGTATTTTCCGATAGGCTCTTCCCACTACCCATTGTTGTCCGGGTATTGTTGTCAAACGTGCTTTTATAATCATAGAACTATCGGCGAAGTCATCTAAACCCATGATTTCGAGTGGTTTAGTAACCATAGTTTTATATTCCGGTTTTTCTGCCAAGAGTTCAGCTGATTTTTCCATCAGTCGGAAAATGTGGTCAATGTTTTCTTTATAAGCGACCCCAATTTTTAGTACTATGGAGGACCAACCTTTGGTTAAGTTCGTAATTGTGTCTGTTTTTCCGTTTTGGAATACATGTACGGCTCCGGATAGGTCCCTGAGAGTGACCGTTCGTAATTCGATTTTCTGAACCTCTCCCGACTGTCCGTTTATAACAACATAATCTCCTACGCGTATCTGATTTTCGAGTATGATGAAAAACCCGGAAATAAAATCCCTGACCAATTCTTGGGCTCCAAAACCTACGGCCAAACCTAATATTCCGGCACTGGCCAGTAACGGGCCGGTTTCTACTCCGATATAGTTTAAAAACATGAGTATAAATATAGACCACAGCACTATTTTTATCACGGCTTTTATAATACCTAATAGGGTAACGACACGTTTCTCCGTTTCTTCTTCTCCGGGACTTGTATCTTTTCTCAGTCTTTTTAAAATTCCGGACTTAACTTTTTTTGAGACAAATCGAGTAATCCGAAGTATTATAAAAAACCCGAGTATCAGCAGAAGAATAGCGGGCAACTCTTCTATAGTCCAATTTAAAACGGTTTCATATAAGTTTATCCATGTTTCGGAAGTGAATAGTGCTTTCATGTTTTGTTTTTGGGGTGAATTCTAATTTATTCCTGTTTGTTAAAATTGGTCGATAAATTGAATTAATAATATACATTATTTTACCGAAGTGCAAAGTTTATTTGAGATATTAAGAATACGGCAAACGAGAATTATCGCTGTGTTCGAGAAAAAGGAAAATGTATGAATAATTCAAGGAAATTCTTAACCGAAGCAAAAACTTATCCTCGGCAGACTATTCTGTATTTTGAGTTTTGAGTGAAGTGTGCGGAATTAAAAATATGATTATTGAGTCCGGTCTAAAACGTATGTTTTATTTTAGCAAAACAAGTTATGTGCTTGATTATCGGGGCTTTATAAATTATTTTACAATTCACTTAGAATTCTTATTTTTAACACTTTAACTTTATAAACTTTCAACTTTATAACTTTTTAAACTGAACTCATTATTGCCAATTAACATCAATAATAAAAACGGTTTCTCCGTCTAAATCAGATTCTGAAATCTTGGTTTCAATATTAGTTGCACCGGTTATTTCGGCCGCTCGTTTTATCCACCCGGATATACGGTGAATGATTGTAATTTCCTCTTTTTTGAAATTATGGACGGTTATTTTTGCGGTATGTTTTGAAGTACTTTCGGCTTTAATTTTTGCCGGTTTGTAATAAGAAGAGAAAACATTGGTTCCTCTTTTAATAACATAACTCGGAGAAAGGACTTTTACAAAAATCTTATAAATTCCTTTTAAACTTGACTCAGCACTATGTTTGCCACTTTCAACAGCCGCTTCTTCCACAGAATCGTAGAACAAAACACCCATTTGCTCAATAGGAATAAGAAAAGCTTCTTTTAAAGGATACCAGGCGGAGGGCATTATTAAACCGGCATAAATTGAGGCTGATTCTTCGGGCAAGCTGTTGATCCACTCCTTGTATCGCTCCGGGAATTTTGCTTTGACATAATCTATCGTTGCTTTTACAGATACCCCTTTAATTTTAATACCGCTTATTTTAAGTTAAAATCTTAATCGCTTAATGCTTCAGAACCGGCAGTAATTTCAGAAATCTCGGTTGTAATTGCCGCCTGTCTGGCTTTATTGTATGTCAGTTTGAGTTCTTTGATAAGGTCGTCGGCATTGTCAGTCGCTTTATGCATGGCTGTCATTCTTGCACCGTGTTCCGAAGCCACCGAGTCTAACAGCGCTTTGAACAACTGTATTTTTAACGAATCGGGAATCAACGTCTTCATGATGTAATTTTCCGAAGGCTCAAAAATATAGTCTTGCACATGATTGTTGTCTGCCTCTTCTTGATCTTTTTCTACAGGAAGAAACTGTTCATTGATTAGAATCTGAACGGCTGCATTTTTAAATTGGTTATATATCAGCTCCACTCTGTCATATTCTCCCGAAACGAAGCGTTTCATGAATTGCTCGGCAAAATCGGAAACATTTTCAAAGCTTAATTCATCATAAATGTCATTGAATTGTTCGGAAACTTCAAAACCTTTACTGTTTAATGTTTCGGCCACTTTTTTTCCGAAAGTTTCAATTTTGAGATTTCCTGATTTGTATTGTTTATTATACTTTTCATTGCAAAGCTCCATAGTACGTTTTGCCACATTGGCATTAAACGGGCCACAAAGTCCTTTGTTGGAACTTACGGCAATAAGAAGAACTTTTTCGGGCTGACGCTTGGCAGTGTACGGACTGATTTGTTCAGAAGCTCCGGCAGCACTGATATGAGACAGCAGTTCATGCAACTTTTGAGCATACGGCCGCAAATCTAAAATAGCATTTTGAGCTTTTCTCAATTTTGACGCAGCGACCATTTTCATTGCTTTGGTAATTTGTTGGGTCGATTGCACCGAACTAATTCTTGTTCTTACTTCTTTTAAATTGGCCATAATTAAGAAAGATATAAAGGTATTCGTTCTTTTTTCTAATGCTGAGAAAACGGAGTCAAACTATATGCTGTATAAATTGGCAAAAACTATAGTTCAATCTCAATTTTAAATATCTGATAACTATTGATTATCGTGTAATTCTTTTACAAAGCTGATGTATTCTTCTTTAGCTTTGTCAGTAGTCACGCCTTTTTGTTTTTCCCATGCGTCATACTTTGCAGCCCCCTTGAAGTCGAATCCTCCCGGACGTTCTCCGGAAACATCTCCTTCTGTTGCCTGCTTGTACAAAGCATAGAGTTTTAAAAGTACATCATTTGACGGTTTTTCGTTCAAGTTTTTTGATTCTTTGACGGCTTCTTCAAAAGTGCTGATTGACATGTGTCTGTAATTTTGGTTTTGTTAAACTATATTGAGTCTAGTCTAAAAAGTATGTTCTATTTTAGCAAAACAAGTTATGTGCTTAATTATTAGGGTTTTATAAATCATTTTACAATTAACTTAAAACTCTTATTTTTAGTATTTTAACTTTATAAACTTTCAACTTTAAAATTTTTTAAACTGAACTCATTCTTTATAACCGGCAGCTATATCTTTCGCCGTTTTTGTCATGACTTCTATAGCTTCGTCAGAAGGTTTTCCCTTTTTAAGTGTTTCCAGAATATCTCCATGCTCAGATTTCATAACTTGCAAGTATTCTTTCTCAAATTTTGCAACATTCTCAATAGGAACTTCTCTAAGCAAACCTTTTGTTCCGGCAAAAATAATGGCCACTTGATCTTCTACCTTAAAAGGAGTAAACTGCCGTTGTTTGAGTATTTCAACGTTTCGTTCTCCTTTTTCAAGCACATTCAGAGTACTTTTGTCAAGATCGGAACCGAATTTTGAGAAAGCTTCCAATTCTCTGTATTGAGCTTGGTCAATTTTAAGTGTACCGGCAACTTTTTTCATTGATTTAATTTGAGCATTTCCGCCTACACGTGATACCGAAATACCTACGTTGATGGCAGGTCTTATTCCATTATTAAATAAATCTGTATCAAGGAAAATCTGACCGTCGGTAATTGATATGACATTGGTGGGGATATAAGCTGAAACATCGCCTTCCTGAGTTTCAATTATCGGAAGTGCCGTTAGTGATCCACCACCTTTAACTTTATCTTTAATTGACTCGGGTATGTCATTCATTTGTTGAGCAATACTATCGTTGTTGATGATTTTTGCAGAACGTTCCAACAAACGAGAGTGTAAGTAAAATACATCGCCGGGATAAGCTTCACGTCCGGGTGGTCTTCTGAGCAGCAGAGACACTTCTCGGTACGACACCGCTTGTTTTGACAAATCATCGAAAATAATTAGAGCTGCTCTTCCGGTGTCTCTGAAATATTCCCCAATGGCAGCACCGGCATACGGAGCATAAAACTGTAATGTGGCAGGATCTGAGGCATTGGCGGCCACAATGGTTGTATATGCCATGGCACCGTTCTTCTCCAATATTTTTGAGATGTTGGCTACTGTAGATCCTTTTTGCCCTATGGCAACATAAATACAATAGACCGGTTCTCCTTTGTCAAAAAAATCTTTTTGATTAATAATCGTATCAATAGCAATGGCTGTTTTTCCGGTTTGGCGGTCGCCAATAATAAGTTCTCGCTGACCTCTTCCGATAGGAATCATAGAGTCAACGGCTTTAATGCCGGTCTGCAACGGTTCATTCACGGGTTGTCTGTATATTACACCCGGTGCTTTTCTTTCTAAAGGCATCAGAAATTTTTCTCCTGAAATTTCACCTTTACCGTCAATAGGCTCCCCGATAGTATTAACCACTCGCCCCAACAATCCCTCTCCGGCATCAATGGAAGCAATTTGGTTCATTCGTTTTACGACATCACCTTCCTTAATCCCTGAAGTAGGCCCGAGTAATACAGCACCCACGTTATCTTCCTCAAGGTTGAGGGCAATAGCTTTAACACCATTCTCAAATTCAAGCATTTCATTATATTGCACTCCACTTAGTCCGTATATTCGAGCTATACCGTCTCCAACAGTAAGAACGGTACCGGTTTCTTCAAATTTTGCACTGGTGTCTATTCCTTTGAGTTGATTCTTTAATATTTCGGAAATTTCTCCGGGGTTTATTCCTGCCATGATATAATGTATTAGATTATTCTTTTTTAGTTAATCAATTCTTTTCTGATTTTGTTGAGCGTTGCTTTCGCTGAAGCATCCAATTGGCGGTCTTCAATATTTATAATAAAACCACCGAGAATAGCTTCGTCTGTAACACTTGAAAGTTCAGCTGTTGTATCAAATTTTGATTCAATAACTTCTTTTACTTCTTTTTCAAAAGCCGCCTCTGCTTTATAGGCTGTAGTAAAAGTTACTTTACTGATATTATTTTCTTTGCGGTACAATGCACCGTAATTTCTAATGGCATTGAGTAAAAGCATTTCTCTGTTTTTATCAGCCAACAGATTTAAAAAACGAAGGGTAAGATTGTCAATTTTTTCTTCAAAAATCTGCTTAAATATTTTCTTTTTTTGAGTGCCTGAATATACAGGATTTTCTAACATCTGTTGAAATTCCTTTTTTTCGGCTACGTCCCTTATTATTCTTAGGTCGTTGTGAATTTGGTTGACTTTGTCATCTTCTTTTGCCGCTTTCAGCAAGGCTTTTGCATACCGTACGGCTATTCTGTTATAGTCCATATCCGTATCTTAGTTCAGGTTTATGTTTTTGAGTAATTCAGAAGCATAATCTGATTGGTTACTGTTTTCAGAGAGATTCTTCTTTATTATTTTTTCGGCAATGTCAATAGAGATATCCACAACTTTTGTTTTCAACTCTTTTATGGCATCCTTTTTTTCATTCTGAATTTGGGCTTTTGCCGATTCAATAATTTTATTTGCCTCAGTACCTGCTTCTTCTTTTGCTTCGCTTATGATTTTCTTTTTCATATTGTCAGCATCTTCCAACATCTGTTTACGTTCCATTCTGGCTTCTTGCAGTATTTTTTCGTTGTCGGCTTTTATCTCTTCCATTTTTGTTTTTGCCCGTTCTGCCGACTCAAGCGCCTCTTCAATAGACTCTTCTCTGGTTTTTAATGCACTGAGAATTGGTTTCCAAGCAAATTTTTTGAGAAGAATAACCACCAATGCAAACGATATGGTCATCCAAAAAACTAATCCAAAATCCGGAGTTACTAAACCCATAATTTATCGTATTATGTATTAATAAATATTTTACAGCAGTAGAATTGTCTGTCATTAATTCAGACCATACTGCCTTTCATTTCTTTGTAAAAAGGGAGGGCAAGCAATCCTTACTCTCCCTTTGTTTTTGCAGTGGTTATACGAAGAGAACCAACATACTTACAACGATGGCAAAAAAGGCAACACCTTCTATCAATGCAGCTGCAACAATCATGTTTGAACGAATGTCTCCTGCTGCTTCCGGTTGTCGGGCAATAGCGTCCATAGCTTTGCCGCCCAAGTGGCCAATTCCGTATCCTGCACCAATTACTGCAATACCTCCGCCGAGTCCGGCTCCTATTGCTGTGTAATCAGTGACTGCTTGTAATAAAACAATTAAAAAATCCATTGTAATTTGTTTTTAATTATTAATAATAAATCTAAATTAATGTCCTTCTTCGGTTGCCATTCCAAAATAGAGGGCAGACAATAAAGTAAAAACATATGCTTGTATAAAGGCTACTAAAATTTCTAAAAACGTTAAGAATACCGTAAAGATTATCGACAGTACTGAAACTCCGTAACCGGCGACAACTGACATGGCTCCGAAGACAAATATTATGCTGAAGAAGCCCAAAACCACAATGTGCCCGGCCATAATATTGGCAAACAAACGAATCATGAGTACAAACGGTTTTGTGAATACACCGATGGTTTCAATGACAGGCATAAGCGGCACAGGAAGTTTTAGCCACCACGGGACTCCCGGAGTATTTACAATATGCTTCCAATAATTTAAATTGGCATTCACCGTCGTTATCACAAAAGTGAACAGCGCTAAAACCATGGTAATGGCAATATTGCCGGTGAGGTTTGCCCCGCCCGGAAAAATTGGGATTAGACCCATAATGTTATTCAGAAATATAAAGAAAAATATGGTCAATAGAAATGGAGTGAATTTTTCCGGATTTTTGGCAATTGATGCTTTCGCAATGTCATCTCTGATAAACAAGATAAGTGGTTCCAGAAACGATTGTAATCCTTTGGGAGCCTTTTTCTCCCGGCGGTTATATGCTTTTGCAACCGAAAGAAATACAAGCAAAAGAATGGCAATGCTTACAAACATTGCTAATGTATTCTTTGTAATGGATATATCGTAGGGTCTGATTTCTTGTCCGTTGAATATTTCGACAATTTTTCCCTTGTTTTCACTGTCTTCTCCTGCTATTTTTAAATTTTCGTAAGCGTCATGCCCGTGATGAAATTTACTCGACATAAAAGCATGAAACCCGGTATGCTTGCTGTAAACCAATATAGGCAACGGAACGCTGATGTGTGTTTCTCCTATGGTAGCTATGTGCCATTCATAGGAATCAGCAATATGCTCCATAATCATGTCCCCGGCATTTAGTTCTTTTTCGGCAGGTGTATTATGCGCATCGGGTTCATCGCCGTGTTGAGCAAAAGTGGTTAGGCTACCGGTCAGAATAATTGTAAATAGGAAATATCGCAATATATATTTTACAACAAACGTCATAAACTCCATTTTAGAAAGTTAATTTTCGGATACAAAAGTAGCTATTTTTTTATTAAAACAGAGCATTCAATTTGAAAAATCATGAAAAGGTGATGCCGGTTCTGTAACTCTCTGTTATATTGAATGTTTGCTCTGTGTAATAAATGACTTATATAAATGCGGTTACAGACAAATTATAGTACCACTGTTACAAGGCGGTACGGTGTTCAATATTGACAAAACGCAATTTTAAATGATGTTTGTTAAGTACTAATTTTATCTAATTTACTAAATATCACATACTTAACTTTATAAACTTTCAACTTTTAACCTTTTTAAACTACACTGTTGTAATAAATCAGAAATTGACTAATTTTGAACGGTGGAATATCGCAAAATAATACATATTGATATGGATGCTTTCTACGCTTCGGTAGAGCAAAGAGATAATCCGGAATATTGCGGAAAGCCGCTGATCGTTGGCGGAGTTTCGAAACGAGGGGTGGTTTCTGCAGCAAGTTATGAGGCTCGAAAATACGGCATCCATTCTGCCATGCCGGCCTTTCTGGCAAAAAATCTATGCCCCCGGGTTATTGCGGTACGTCCTCGCTTTGAGGTGTACAAGGAAGTTTCTGTTTCAATACACCATATTTTTGAAAGATATACCGATCTTATTGAACCGCTGTCTTTAGATGAAGCATTTTTGGATGTAACCGAAAATAAAATAAACTTACCTTCAGCAACACTCATCGCAAAGAAAATCTGTAATTCCATCAAAGAGGAGTTAAACTTGACGGCTTCGGCCGGGGTTTCGTACAATAAATTTTTGGCAAAAATAGCCTCTGATTATAACAAGCCTGACGGCTTGTATTTGATTAAACCTGAAGAGGCAGAACAATTTTTGGAAGACCTGCCCATTGAAAAGTTTTTTGGGATAGGAAAAGTTACGGCAGAAAAGATGCACGACGTTGGTATATTTTTTGGAAGGGATTTGAAAAATCGGTCAAAATCGCGGTTAAAAAGCTACTTCGGTAAAGCCGGGGGTCAATTTTACAGCTTAGTCAGAGGAATCGACAATCGTGGAGTAAATCCGCATAGAGAAAGAAAATCGGTCGGTGCCGAAAATACGTTCAGTGAAAATTTGTCGGATGTCTCGGCAATGCAAAAAAAACTCGACCATGTAGGGGAAACACTAATAAAGAGAATTGTGAAAAGCCGGAAATTCGGTAAAACGATCAGCCTGAAAGTGAAATTTTCCGATTTTAACCAAATTACTCGCAGTAAAACACTTGAATATGCGATTCAAACGAAAGAAGAATTAATGACGGCGGGCATTGAGTTATTGCAATCGGTAGATTTTAAAGCAAAATCTGTTCGATTATTGGGCTTGAGTGTTACAAATTTTGAAACGGTTTCAAAAAATTTGCCGGTTCAACTGAAAATTCAATTTGAGTTTGAGTAATGAGTTCCTCCAAAAATTATTTCGACCGGCATATTTGAAAAGCAGGGTTTGCAGAATTTAGCTTAGTTCTTTTTTCTTGTATTTAAGGTCATCACAGATATGAGATATTATTGTCAGTTTATGTTCTGCAAGAACAGAGCGGTTAAAATGCATAAATCTTTAGGATGAAATTATAAATATTAAAACAAGAAAGTTATGAAGACTAAAATACTACAGATATCTTCAAAGATTTTTGATAAACTTTACAAGGCCTATGAAAGCCCCAAAGGGTTTAAATTTATTAGCACAGGACTTGTCTTTGTCTTTGTCAGTTCATTGGTATTAACACAATTAAATAATTGGTTTGAATTTTCGGCATCTGTCAGCAAGTTTATGCCCACAAACTATTTTGATGCCGTAGAAATTACTTTTCACTTGCTTTTGGCCGTTGAAATTTTAGGCATGGTCTTCGTTTTGGCTTATTCTGTTTCAAAGTCCGTAGCCAAGCAATTTGAAATATTGGCCCTGATATTATTGAGATCAGCATTCAAGGAGTTTTCAAAATATGATATTATATCCCATTGGGATACTGCCCTGACTCCGGTTAGTTATATGCTTTCTGATGCTTTTGGAGCCTTAATCATATTTGTGGGAGTTTTCTATTATCTGAAAATTCAAAAACATCAAAAAATTACCTGTACTTATGAGACCGGTAATCGCTATACGGCAGTAAAAAAGATGCTTGCTTTAATCATGATTGTTGTGTTTGCTTCCATTGCTGTTTATGATTTGGGTTTCTACTTTAGTACCGGGAACCAATTAGAATTTTTCCATATTTTTTACACGATTCTTATTTTTACGGATATTTTGCTGGTTATTATATCCTTACGCTATAATCACAGTTTTGCCGTTGTATTCAGAAACTCGGCATTGGCTGTTGCAGTGGTATTTATTCGGATAGCTTTATCTGCACCGCCCTATTTCAATGCCGGTATTGGAGCTTTATCGCTCGGATTTGTTATTTTGACCGGGATATATTACAACAAATTCAGAGCTGTACATGAAAGTGAAGAAGGAAACTTGCAGGAATAAGTTTTACGGATATTTTTCCGGTTAGTGTATAATTCTCAGAAAAATAAGCAGACAAGTATCCTTTTTTTTGATAGAGAACAGCTTGTAGAACTTTTGGGCTATAGTTTAAAATGATGTTGTTTTTCCGGAGGTTGAGCTGAGCCGAAACCGGTTTCGAGGCTTGTTTTACAAATAACATGCTCAACCTCCGTAAATTTGAATATTATCTTGTAAAATCCTTATAATCATCCTATTTTAAAAAACACCTCTTATTTTAAACTATAGCCAACTTTTGATTCTAACGAACGATTATCAGGTCTCGGCGGAATTCCTTATTTTCCGTAGCAAAAATATTAAATAAGATTATACCTTTGTAGCTTTTGAACTTTTTACAAGCTCTCCATAGTCGGTCAAGCTGATATTAAGTATTGAAAAGAGGAATCGAAAAAATTTCTAATACAGAGCTATAAACTATATTAACAGAAAAGCATGAAGTCATTTGTTATTTATACCCTACTATTTGCTGTCTTAAGCATAAATGCATCAGCCCAATACAGAAATGCTCCGGATAAACCGAAATTGGTTCTGGGAATTGTTGTGGAAGGCATGCGTACTGATTTTATTTGGAGATATTATGACAAATTTGAAGAAGGCGGTTTTAAACGGCTGATTTCAGAGGGTATGTTTTATAAAAATGCAAGCTACGATTATTTGTACCCCGAATCTTCATCGGCATATGCCACCATGGCGACGGGAGCCAACCCCGAAGTGCATGGAATTATTGGCGACAAATGGTACAATCAGTTAAAGAAATCAGATATTTATTGTGTTGAAGATAAAAAACAGCACGGACTAAGTGTAGGAATCAATTCGTCTAAAGTTTCACCGGTAAATTTGATGTGTTCTACGACGGCTGACGAATTAAGGTTGTCAAATTTTAAACAATCCATGGTGTACAGTATCTCTATGCAAGATTACTCGGCCATACTCTCGGCCGGCTTTTCCGGAAACGGAGCCTATTGGTACAATGTAGAATCGGGCTTGTGGCATACCGGCAGCTATTATCAAGAAAAACTACCTTTGTGGATAGAACGATTTAATGACAAAAACTTATCCTCGGTTTACATGGATAAAACTTGGGATACCTATCTTTCGCTCACCGAATATAATGCCAGCTTGGGGGACGATAATGACTATGAAAAAGGCTTTCACGGGAACAAACATACATTTCCTTACGATTTAAGTCAGATGAAATATAAAAACGGGTACTATGAGTTGATAAAGTCAACGCCATACGGCAACACCATTACTCGAGAATTGGCTGTATCTGCCATTGTAAACAAGCGCCTGGGGAAAGATGATTTCCCTGATTTATTAACGGTCAGTTTTACCTCCAATGCAGACATTGCCGCGAAATTCGGCATTCGTTCGGTAGAAGTTCAAGATGCTTATATACGGTTGGACAAGGAACTGAAATTTCTCTTAGACTTTATTGATGATTATATCGGACTTCAAAACGTCTTGGTTTACCTCACTTCAGACGGAGGCACCGAGGATTCTCCCAATTTTTTGGCGGATGTTAATTTGCCGGTTCACAAGTTTAATAGTAAAGGGGCGGTGTTTCTTACCCAAAGCTACTTGAAAGCAATTTATGACAAGAGTTTTCTGATTGAAAAATTTACAAAAAACGGCATCTATTTTGATCAAGATGTGGTGGGCAAAGCCGGCATCAATCCCGAGGAACTCGAAAATAAAGCCGCTGAATTTTTGATCGATTTTACGGGAGTTTCCGGAGTATATACTGCCACGGCATTGGCTTCCGGGAAATATCAGACCGGGCATTCGGGGCAGGCTCGCAGGCAGTTTTTTCGCAAGCGTTCACCGGATGTGCTTATTGAATTTAAGCCGGGAACAATAGACAGTAAAGGGAACTTCTTAAAATCCGGTAATCGAAATTATTTACATGTTCCGCTTATTTTTTACGGATGGAAAGTTAAGCCCGGATCCGGTGCTCAAAAGACTTCTATGACGGATTTAGCACCGACCTTGTCTACCGTATTGCGTATTTCAATGCCAAGTGCTTCTACCGGAAAACCATTGACAGAAATTACGGATTAAGGGATGAGTTCAGTTTAAAAAGTTATAAAGTTGAAAGGTGAGGGGTGAAAGGTGAAGTTTTTTTCATCACAACCTCTAAGACAAAACAAATAAAATGAAAATGTTTTTAACCGGTTGAATTTTAAGTCAATGAAAGTATTAATTCTTTGTACGGGCAACAGTTGTCGCAGCCAAATGGTTCACGGCTTTTTAGAGTCCTTTGATAAAAATCTTAGCGTGCGATCGGCCGGAACAGAAGCTTCCGGGAGGCTCAATCCCACGGCTGTCCGGGTAATGTCAGAAATTGGCATTGATATCAGCCGACACAGCTCCGAGTCGGTCGAAAAATATTTATCTCAAGCATGGGATTTTGTAATTACAGTATGCGGCGGGGCAAATGAAGCCTGTCCGGCATTTTCGGGTCAAGTAAAAACACGCCTGCATATTGGTTTTGATGATCCGTCTGATGCAACCGGAACCGCTGAATTTATTATAAGCGAATTCTATCGAGTGCGCAATGAAATTAAAGATGCATTTCATCAGCTGTATCTCGAACAATTAAAGCCTCGAATATAATGGCACGAAACCGTTGCTGTTAAAAACAAACCCGATTTCGAGGCTTGTTTTGCAAACAACATGCTCAATATACAAAAGATTATTTTTTCATAATTAATTTGTGTTGATACTCGGATTCGGTAAAGCGGATTTTTGATGAATGTAGTCAAATATTTCAGGAAAATTGGACTCAATGGAGGTGGCCAAGTTTGACATAAACAATTTTATGGCTATGGCCAATAAAATAATACCGAATATTTTTCGCATGATGGCAATTCCCGTAGCACCAAGAACACGCTCAATTACTCCGGTTGACTTCAGTACTGCAAATACGACAATCATATTAACAACAAGTGCAATCATAATATTTGCCGTCGAATACTGAGAACGTAGTGACAGTAAGGTTGTAATGGAGCCGGCTCCTGCTATCAGAGGAAAGGCTATAGGTACAATAGAGCTGCCACCGGGCGTATCATTCTTGAATACATTGATGTCTAATACCATTTCCATGGCAAGAAAAAATAAGATAAATGAGCCGGCAATGGCAAACGAGGCAATATCGACCCCAAAGAATCCAAGGAGAGCCTCCCCGACGATTAAAAAGCCGGAAAGAATTAATAAAGAAATCAAAGTTATTTTTAAACTTTCAATCTTGTTGCCGCGGTTTTTTATATCTATAATTATGGGTATAGAACCAATAATATCTATTACCGCAAATAATACCATAAAGGCTGCAAACGAATGTACAATGCTGATATTCATAAAACTAAATTTAATGTGGTTAAAAATTCAGCCGGCAAATGTGAGAAAGTTTTTTTGTACGGCAATAAGTTTTTTATGAAATTTTCATGAAATGCTTTTTAACATGGAATGGTTTCAACCGGCAGGGATAAATATTTTTCTGAGCGATGAAATTATTTTCTAACAATTTTTTTACTTTTGGCAGGAATTTCAGTTGGTCTGTATCGACAGACAGAATAATATTTGGAACGACCTTTGCAGTATGAATTTATACATTTTAATGTAATTAATGAAAAAAGATCTTATTATTTCGCTGGGCATGACCCTTATTTTGGTGTTTTTTACGAATTATTTTCAGGTAAAGCCTGAAACTGCCCCGACCATAAAAATAGAGAAAACTAAACCGAAAGAAAAAAGTATCCCTCTAAAATTCGGTATTCCGTATGAGAATTTTTATCAGGAAACCCACCACATTGAAACCGGAATGTATCTTAGTACATTGTTTAAAAAATATAATGTTTCCGGTCAACGCTTTCATAAGATATTAGAGAAAACAAAACCGGTTTTCGATGTCAGAAAAATTAAACGGGGCAATATTTATCATGCGTTTTTATCGCCGGCCGACAGTTCGGCACTTGAGTGTATGATTTACGAAATAAATGCCATTGATTATTTAATATTTGATTTAAGAGACAGTATATCCGTACAGCAAAAAAGCAGACCGACAAAAATTTCTGCGCAACAAGCCGGAGGAGTTATTAACGGGGCGTTGTGGTTTGCATTAAAGAATGCAGATGTAAACCCGTTAATGGCCAACAAATTATCGTCGATTTATGCGTGGACTATTGATTTTTTTGCTTTACAAAAAGGCGATGAATTCAAAATGCTGTGGGACGAATTAACGGTAGAAAACAAAATCGTAGGTACCGGAGAAATTGAAGCTGCGTTCTTCAAACATTACGGCGATTCGGTATATGCCATTCCTTTTATGCAAGACAGTATTCTGAGTTTCTATAATATTGACGGCTCGGCACTAAAAAAAGAATTCCTGAAAGCTCCCTTGAGTTATTCAAGAATAAGTTCCGGGTTTTCGCATGCACGACGACACCCGATTCTGAAAATAGTACGTCCTCACCACGGCGTGGATTATGCGGCACCGGCCGGCACACCGGTTTATGCTTTGGGTGACGGTACGGTATTTCATGCCTCCTATACCGGAGGAGCCGGGCACTACATCAAAATAAGACACAACAGCGTGTACACCACCGGTTACATGCACCTTAGGAGCTATGCCAAAGGGATACATTCCGGAGTACGTGTAAAGCAGGGGCAAGTTATTGGCTATGTGGGGAGTACCGGATTATCTACCGGAGCACATTTGGATTTTCGAGTTTGGAAAAACGGACGCAATATTAACCCCTTACATTTGAAATCACCGCCGGTGGAACCTATTCGAGAAGAGAATATGAAAGAATTCTCTACGGTGGCTCAACACTATAAAATAAAACTTGACCGCATTAAAATTAAGCCGGTTACAGATAACCCTAACGATAATTTGTAAGTCCTGTCAATTATGCAAAATTACCTCAATTTATTACAAGATGTTATTGATAATGGTATAAAAAAAGAAGACCGGACCGGTACCGGGACCTTGAGTGTTTTTGGTCGTCAAATGCGCTTTGATTTACAAAAAGGATTTCCGCTGATTACGACCAAAAAGGTTCATATAAAATCGATAATACATGAACTGCTCTGGTTTATAAAAGGACATACGGATATTGGTTACCTGAAAGAGAACAAAGTAAAAATTTGGAACGAATGGGCCGATTCTGACGGCCATATCGGTCGATTGTACGGTTATCAGTGGCGTTCGTGGACCGCCGAGTCCGGCAGAAATATAGACCAGCTAAAACAAGTACTCAACAGCCTGAAAGAAAACCCCGATTCTCGTCGCCATATTGTAAGTGCCTGGAATGTAGGCGACTTAGATAAAATGAACTTACCGCCTTGCCATATTCTGTTTCAATTTTATGTTGCCGACAATAAGTTATCTTGCCAATTGTATCAGCGCAGTGCCGACTTGTTTTTGGGTGTTCCGTTCAATATTGCCTCCTATGCTCTTTTGGTAATGATGGTGGCTCAGGAAACCGGATTAGAACTCGGCGAGTTTGTTCATACTCTGGGAGATGCTCATATTTATTTGAATCATATCAACCAAGTAAAAACACAACTTGCTCGAGATGTTCGGCCGCTTCCTCAAATGCAACTGAATTCCGAGCTGAAATCTGTTTTTGATTTTACATACGATGATTTTAATCTGACGGGCTATGACCCTCACCCGCATATTAAGGGTATTGTTGCGGTATAGAGGTGGCCAATAATAATATGTTTTTTGTTACATTTTTCCCCGCATTCCGGCTACGCCTGCATACGGGGTTACCGACATAGCCGTCAAGTTAAGATATAAACAGCACATATTCAGTTCGTTAGAGCAATATTTTTTTACTTTCGGAGGTTGAGCGAAGTCGAAACCGATCTCATAAAATAGCAAAAACCGGTTTCGGGGCTTGTTTTGCAAACAACATGCTCAACCTCCGGAAAATAATCAAAAT
>JAYEIA010000353.1:0-4396 GCA_034659855.1 Bacteroidota bacterium | reverse complement strand
TTTTCCGTATAATCAGGATTTTCAACTGACTTTAATGTATTTCCTTTACGTCCTTTTTGTCCGCCTACTTTGCGTCCGGATTTTTCTCTTAAGCTTTTTCGTTTGGGACGATTTTCATCTTTTGACGGAGGAATTGAGCTGTTGTTACTATTTTTTGGAGTTTCGTACTTGGCCAGACGATGCTTTAAATTGCTGTTTTCTTTGTTTAGCGTATCAATTTCTTGAGTTAAAGTTTCGACTTTTGAATTCAGCATCTCAACTTTTTGTTTTAAAAAAGCGATTATTGCACGAAAATCGTCTGTTTCTTGCCTGTTTTTCATACGACAAATGTACTGACAATAACTTGTATTTTCCAACAAAAGTTACTAACAGAAGATCACCCAAACTGTTGATAACACTGCATTTCAGCCATCTACCCCTTTTAGAATCCCATACAGCAAACCGATAAAAATCGCATCCCAAATAACGAATTGTAAAAGACTAAACCCAAAAAAACGGCAACAATTAAAAACGAAAAAAAATAAATTGTTAATAACTTTTATCTTTCTATCTTTGATACTGATTAGTTACGCTCATTCTTTGTTTTAAGAGTTCAGATTAAAAAATTATAAAGTTGAAAGTTCATAAAATCAAAATACAGAATATCAGGGTTTTATGTAAAATTACGCAATTTAATTAAAGTCTTGATATTAAGCTATTTACACTTTTATAATAAACGTCTTATGTAAATGCTGTAATCTTAAATCCGCCGGACCGCTCAAAGCGGTCAGACGGGTATAAACAGCAAAAACTTATGGCGTATATTATAGCTTTAAGAACTTTATATTTTATAGACTGCACTCTTTTAAAATTTGTGCTCTTCTTACATTAATTCAGAACGGCAATAGAACTCTCTCATTTTAAAATAGTTACATTTATTACTTTTCCGGTTAAATTTGGAAAAAAAGAGGAGTTTCACTCCAAAAAAATATGTTAAAGTCTCATATCCCCGGGTTTAATGTAGCCTGCAGATTTATTAGACTTAATTGTTTGTTTTACAGGCGAATATAAAATTTTATTTTAACCACCGGATTTATTTTCAATGATTTGGCAACTTAAAAAAACTTCCTATTATTCCTTTCATCCGTAAAAAAAATAATATGCCTATCCGTTTAATTACCCAAACCTTTCAATTAGAAACGTTGATTTTCTTTGTTAGCCCGCTCTCGACATAAAAAAACCTCCGAACATTTCGGAGGTTTTCTCTGTTATTTAATACCGATTTTTTAGTTAAAGATATATCGAACACCAAATTGTATTTGCCATTTTGAACGAACCGAAGTATCATCAATGTATGATTCTTCAAGATTTGTATCAAAACTAAAGTAAGGCTCATTATTGCTATCCAAACCATTGACTGTTATCGGGTTGGTGGTAGAAGCAAATTGTCTTACACCCCAGCTTGAATTAATCATGTTGCCGAAGTTTATCATATCAATGCTTAATCTCAAAGTATTTTTTGAGCCTTTGACATCAACCGTAAAATCTTGAGCAAAACTTAAATCCAACTGGCTGAACCAAGGAAGCATCGCTCCGTTTCTTTCGGCATAGTCTCCTCGGCGAGTACTCAAATATTCGTCCTGCTCAATAAATGAATTTAAAGCAGCCCACTGAGCATCAGCATCAGCAGCGGTTATACCGTCACCGGTTCCGCCGTCAATTGTTCCGAAATTAATTTCAGACTGAGAAGCAGGAACATACAATAAATCATTATTCGGTATAGCATCTTGATTCAAATCACCGGCATAGGTATATGAGTAGCGATTTCCTTTACCCAATTCAAAGAATAGTCCGAATGAAGAAGCCATAAAACCATACTCCTTACGATAAACAGCAGACATAATATAACGATGTTGAAGTCCGTAACGTGAATAAGAGAATTGAGACTGATTAGGATCGCCCACCACGGCATTACGCTGGAATGCATCGGCTGCAATTTCCGCCGGTATTGAGGTATAATCTTTCGACTCCATGTAGGTGTAGGCCGTGAACAGGCTTAAACCAAAATTAAAATCTTTTTTCAACTGAGCCGTCAATGAGGATTGATAACCTTCATCAACATTTTCCATAACAATAGCTCCGGCTTCAAGGAATGTTTCTGTTGTTGCGTCGGCAGAATAAATATTTACTTCATTGAATCCGGCAAAAATTGCACGCTCATCTGCTCCGCTCAAGTTTCCTGAAGGAGCCAACATATTATAATTTCTGTGAACGACGGCATTAATGTCTTTTCCGTAAATTCCTTCGGCAGTAAATATCCAACCCTCGCCGATAAGAACATCTACCGCTAAGTCAGATTTCCAAACTTGCGGGTACCTGAACCCCTCTTCGGTATCATTAATCTGGAAAGTATATCCCGGGGAAATAAAGGAGTTTGTAGATTGATTACCCAACCATACAAACGGAATACGACCGGTAAAAATTCCTGAACCGCCTCTTAGTTTTAATGTGTTATCCCCTATTACATTCCAATTGAAACCTATTCGAGGAGACCACATTAGATTGTTCGACGGCCACTGTGAAGGGTCTAAGTCAACTTGCTCGCCGGCTGTGTTTGTCCAGCCGTCAAAATCAGTAATTTCTGTATTAGGGTCAATACTATTCAAATACAAAGGCATATCCACTCTGATACCGAAAGTTAAATCCAAATTATCGGTCATGTTAAATTTATCTTGAATGTAAAAGGCCAATTGTGCGACATCAACTTCTGCCATAGAAAAATCGTTTTCTTGACTTGCTGCAACCTCAGCGTTGAAATCCATATCAGCAGAAGATGTTGCCAAAAACTGATCTACACCGCCAAAGAACATATGCCACGGGTAGTAGAACAAGTTAAATGAATTGTTAAATTGAAACATCTCGAAGTTAACACCGGCCGTTATCGTGTGCTTTTCGGCATAGTATGTTAAGTTATCGTTAAACTGATACACATCTTGATCCAGTATATTATTGGTTGAAAACATTTCAGAACCGGCAGTTATGGCAAGGTTTCCGTTTGTATCAAAAATATCGATTACAGGAAACGGATCTGAATGAGGCTTTCTGAAATCTCTAAATTGAGTATAACTAACCAATACTTTATTAAATAATTTATTGCTGAAACGAGAATTCAATTCAGAAACTACTGAATTAATATCATTATTTATCGTATATGAAGAATTTTCAAACGGTAAACGATAGCTGGTCGGTCCGCGCCCAATAATTGCCTCGGGGTGCGGAAGAATATCTTTCCAAGCATCCAACATGTTGTAACGGATAGAAAATTTGTGCTTCTTATTAATATTCCAGTTTAATTTGGCCAAAAACTTATTGTTATATGTTTCGTGGTTGTATCCTTGATATGCTCCCGGGTCATAATCCCACTCATCTCTTAAATGTTGCTGAACGGCAATAATATCCGCCTGGTCTACTGAAGTAACATTGGGTCCGGAATTGGTTTCGTTATCGGCAACAAATCCGTGAGCAAGCTGGTCTCTTCTTTCGGCTTCGGCACTTACAAAGAAAAACAGTTTATTCTTTACAATCGGACCGCCCACAGTAAAACCGGAAAGCATGGTTCCGAAATCATAGTTTTCAATTTCGGTATCACCGACTTTGTTTCCAATCATATTTTCATTACGCCCGTAATAATAAACGCTGGCCTTCAGCTCGTTAGTTCCCGATTTAGTAACCGCATTGATACCTGCTCCCGAAAAACCTCCTTCACGGACATCAAACGGCGCCAAAGAAACTTTTATTTGCTTGATGGCATCCATTGATACCGGTTGTGCATCAGCTTGTCCGCCGGGTGTGGCATAATCCAGTCCGAAAGAGTTATTAAAAATAGACCCGTCCAAAGAGAAGTTGTTGTACAAGTTGTTACGTCCTCCAAAACTGTTTCCGTTGGCTTGGGGAGTCAAACGTGTTAAATCTTCCTGCCCTCTTGATATCGACGGGAGAATTTCAATTTGCTTGCTGTCAATATTTGTCTCAGATCCGGTTCTGTTGCCTTCCAAAATAGAATTTCCGGTTCTCTCAATAACAACTTCTTCAAGTTCTTCTGAGGCATCTTCCATTTCTACTTTCATACGATAAGTTTGACCTAACTGCAAAAAGATACCTTTGCTTGTACTTTTTTCCATACCCACAAAAGAAACAGTAACGGCATACGGTCCTCCCACGCTCATTCCTTGCAAATGAAAGGAACCATTGTTATCTGTCATAGTTTAGTACTCGGCGCCACTGGACTCATCAGTCGCCGTGACGAATGCTCCGGGTAAAGTAGAGCCGTTACTCAAAAATACTTTACCGGACATACTCGAGGTCGTAATTCCCTGTCCGAACAATGCATTGCCCGCAAACAAGAATGTCAATACAG
>JAYEIA010000352.1:0-4467 GCA_034659855.1 Bacteroidota bacterium | reverse complement strand
ACACATGTTATCTCATGGATTGGGCCTTTTACGCTACTTTCTATAAAGCTCAGTAAGTAATCTTTCCGGTGTCATCGGAGACTTAAAATGTCCTTTTATATTCGGATTAAAAGCCTTGGCCGCATGGCGTATAGCAAAATAGCTGCCGATGCCGTACATAAACGGCGGTTCGCCCACAGCTTTTGAGCGTTTTATGGCTGCCTCATGTCCTTCGGTTTTCAGATGCTCAATGCTTACTTCATGCGGGGCAGAATAAATATCAGGAACTTTGTAACTTGACAGCGCATTGGAAAGCAATTTCCCCTCGTCATTAAATGCCAATTCCTCCATAGTTACCCAGCCAATGCCTTGCATCAGGGCACCTTCTACTTGTCCGCGGTCAATTTGGGGATTCATACTTTTTCCGAAATCGTGAACTATTTTTACCGATTTAATATCATAGGTTCCTCTCAAACTGTCTATTTCAGCAACTGTAATTGCATTGCCGTAAACATGATAAGAAAACGGACGACCTTTTTCTATCTTTTTATTAAAATGAATTTTGGGTGTGGCATAATGGGCATTTTCCGACAAGGAAATTCGTCTCAAAAATGTTTCTTCAATTAGCTGCTCCCATTTGACTTCTGTGGGTACACCGCCTTTATAAACAACTTCATCGAGCAATGTTATATTTTCGGGTATGCTGTCGGAGTTGTCCGCCGTTAACTCATAGGCAACGTCCAGCAAGCGCTTTCTGAGATTGATGCAGGCTTTTTCAAGGGCTTTGCCGTTAAGGTCCGAGCCTGAACTTGCCGCCGTTGGTGAGGTATTGGCAACCCGTGTGGTGTTGGTCGTTTCTAACTTGATTTTGCCGGGCGATATGGAAAAAATCTCAGCCGCTATTTGCTTCATTTTTGTATTTACGCCTTGTCCCATTTCGATGGCTGCGGTACTTATTCCGATACTCCCGTCATGGTAGATGTGAACCAGTGCTCTGGCATGGTTCATAGAGGTATTTGTAAAAGAAATTCCGAAACACAGCGGTGTAATTGAATAGCCTTGTTTTTTGAGCTCATGGGTCTGATTGAAATCTTTTACCTCTTGTTTTATCGCTTCAAAATCAAATAATTTATCCGCTGATTCCCAAGCATTACGGGCTTCGGATTGTTCGGCCTTTTGTCCGTAAGGGAAAGAGTCTCCTTCCGTTAATAAATTGACATTTTTAATAGTGTTGGGATTGATATTTATTTCTTCGGCAATTTTTTCTATGGCCGCTTCGATAACAAAAATAGCCTGAGGAGCTCCAAAACCCCTGAACGCTGTGTTGGGCGGTAAATTTGTTTTGCAACTGTGTACGGTATAACTTGTGTTGGGTACAAAATAGCTACTGACAGCATGAAACAATGTGCGCTCACTGATAGCCGGAGATAAATCGGCCGCAGAGCCGGCATTCTGAAAAAAATCTGCTTCGTAGTATGAAATTTTTAAATCTTCGTCGAGTCCAATTTTAAAATCGGCATCGTAGGGATGTCTTTTTCCGGTCATTAATAAATCTTCTTCTCTGCTGAGAATGTATTTCACCGGTTTATCGGTCAGCATGGCTCCAATAGCCGTTAAGCAGGCCCAATGGGTGGCTTGATCCTCTTTGCCGCCGAAAGCACCGCCCAGTCGTCTGACATCAACTTCTATTTTATGCATGGCAATGCCCAATACTTTCGCTGTAATGGCTTGTACAGCGGTCGGGCTTTGGGTTGATGAATGAATTTTAAAATTTCCGTCTTCTTGCGGTAAAGTATAGGCTCTCTGGGTTTCGAGGTATAAATGTTCTTGGCCGGCAATACGCACTTGTCCTTTGGAGAAATATTTTGAACGTGATTTTCCGTATTCTAAATCGCCCTGAGCAAATGTTCGCGGCGGATGAATGTAGCTTCCGCTTTTGGCGGCCGTTCTTGCATCAGTAACTACGGGCAGGGGATTGTAGGATTGTTTGACTGCTTTCACCATTTTTGACGCAGCCGTTTGGGTTTCGGCCAAAACAAAAGCCACCGGTTGCCCGATGTGGTGAATTTCTCCGTCGGCCAGCAGGGGCTCATCTTGGATTATTGCTCCGATTTGATTTTCTCCGGGCACATCCTCGGCTCTGATAACTCTAACGGCACCGGGAATTTTCAGGGCTTGGTTAATGTCTATTTTAAGATTTTCGGCATGTGCTGTTTCTGCAGGCACGGCTTTTCCGTATAATGTTCCTTGAATTTCAGGAATATCGTCTGTATATATTGATTTACCGGTTAAGTGGCTTTCTGATTCTGATAATTTCATGCTGTTGGTATTGACTATTATTATTCTGTTTATTGGCGGCAAATAAAAAAGACCTCACCCGATCCTGTATAAGCAGGATTTGTTCCCACATGCCGTGCATGGGGTTTAGGTGAGGTCTGATATGCTTTGTTATCTTTATGTTCCGCATTTTATGATCGATAAAAATGAGTAATTTGTCGGCATGTTTCAAAAGTGTAAAGTTTAAGGCATTTTGAAATTTTAAAACCGGAGTTTACCTATTGTAAATGAGGATTTTAAAATTTTTAAAATAACGCAGAAATTTGCATTTATGAAACATGCCATTTTGTCTTTATTAATATTCGGGCATGGCAAGTGTCTGCAAAAATTCTGAGTTAAGCGCCGTATGTTTCGGAAACAGTTCATGGAAATGGGCAATAAACAATTGCCGAGCCAATAAGCGTTTGTATGAATCCTTACCTCGAATATCCGAAATTGGTGCAATTTCCCGGTTCAACTGTTTTGATGCTTTAGACAGTATTTGTTTGTTGACTTTTTTTCCGGTTAGAAATTTCATGGTGTTTACGGCCAAAAACGGGTAGGGAGCAATCCCTCCCAATGAAAGTCGAATGGATTTAATATAGTCATGTTCAACTTTTATTTTAATAAAGGAATTAACACTTGCAATGTCTAAGTATTTACGCTTGGAAACTTTTTCGAAATTAAATTTTTCCGAAGCCTCCGGTTTTTTAAAGCGGATACTTTTGATTATTTCTCCGGGCTCAAGTTTAAACGTTTTGTAGCCGGTATAAAACTCTTCCAAAGCCACCAACCGTTGCTCTTTATTTTTCATTTCAATATGCAATACCGCTTTCACAGCGAGCAGAAATGTTGTAATATCTCCGATGGGGGAGGCATTTACAATATTCCCCGCAAAAGTTGCTGTGTTTCGGATTTGTTCCGATGAAATTAAAAGAAACTGCCGGCGTAATTTCGGAAAAAGTGTTTGAATATCGTTGTGATTAATAAATTGGGAAACCGTTGTTCCGCCTCCAAGCACAATTTCCTTTTCGGTAATATCAATAAATTGCAAGGAATTATCTTCAGAAAGTAAAATGGGATTGATTTCTTCAAACTGTTCCGGATTTTGAACAAGCAAGTCAGTGCCCCCGGCAATGAATGCTTTACTGTTTGCTTTTTGCGGCTCAGTTTGTATGGCGGATAGTCGTTCGGCAGCTGTATTGAAATGCTCGGGTAATTGTTGCTTGTATTCCTGATTGGCTTTCAGATCTTTAACAGTATCAGACACCGCTTTTTCTATGGATTTATACCCTGTGCATCGGCAAATATTTCCGGAAACCGCATTTATGGCTTCATCAAGCTTATAAGTTTCGTTTGTCAGAATATATCCGGTTAGTGCCGTTACAATTCCCGGAGTACAGAAACCACATTGGGTGGCATTATTCTTCAACATATTTACTTGAATAGGATTGAGTTTTTTTTCGGAAAGTCCTTCAATGGTAACAACATGTTTTTTTTGAACAGTCCCCAAAGGAGTCACACAAGACGTTACGGATTTGTAATATACTTTTTTGTTTTTTAATTCGCCGATAAGTACAGTACATGCTCCACAGTCTCCTTCCTTGCAACCGGATTTTGTACCCTTTAAATTTGCATGCTCTCTTATAAAATTTAACAGACTCATTCCTTGGGGCAGGTCTGTACTGATAAATTGATTGTTTAAAATAAATTCTGTCATTTTTTTAAACGGCTAATGTAGTAATTTTCTACGGAATTTTGTCATTTTTTGTAGATTTATTTTTTATGCCGATTGTTTTTTAGATTTTATTTTTAGGTTTGTATATAATTCTTCTGTTTATTTGTCAGTTTTTACTCTGTTATGCAACTAATATTCAAAGCGTAAAAAATTAATTCATTTATTGTATAAAATTAAACGTTTAGATATGAAGATACTTTTCGCTTTTGTATTTATTTTTACTATGAATTGTTCTGAGGCACAATTATTTAAAAAAATAGATAATTTTTTAGCCCAAGAGCAAGATACGACATATATTCAAGATTTCGGACAAGCTTTACAATTAAAGTTACCGTTTACTTTTCGTGATTTTAATTATAAAGTAGGTGACACCGGATTGCCGTCTGCACGGTACCACTCAAATTCGATGTTGTTTGTCGGTATTGGAGCCGTTT
>JAYEIA010000351.1:0-4467 GCA_034659855.1 Bacteroidota bacterium | reverse complement strand
GTTTTTTTGAATATGATGATTATAAGGCTTTTACAAGATAATATTCAAATTTCCGGAGGTTGAGCATGTTGTTTTGCAAACAATATGCTCAACCTCCGGAAAAACAACGTCATTTTAAACTATAGCCATTATTTTACAATTAACTTAAAACTCTTGTTTTCAGCACTTCAACTTTATATAATAAACGCCATAATTTTTTGCTGTTTATACCCGTCTGACCGCTTTGAGCGGTCTGACGGATTTAAGATTACAGCATTTACATAAGACGTTTATTATAACTTTTTAAACTGAACTCATTTATCATCACCGGTTAAATAACTCAAGCCCGCATGCGAAGAAAAGCCCAGTGTATTGTGATTTTTAAAGGCGAGGTCTAATTGAACGTTTTTGAAGTTATAGCCTATACCGAAAGCAAATTCAGCCGGAGTGGATGAAAACCCGCCGCGTATAAAAAATTGTTCAAAAATTTCATACTCGGTACCAAAACGGACGATCGGTGAGTTTTCAATATCTTTTTCAACTTCCAGCGAAACAATCACTTCATCGGAAAATTGGTAGCCGGTTCCCAACCTAAAAATGGTGGGGACATACAAATCTTCCGAAGATGAAATTTTAACCGGCCACGGACTAAAGACGTGAGTAGCAACATAGAAGTTATCAATCGGTTCGGCTTGAATTCCGATTTCTCCGGTAGCAAACCCTTGTTTGCCATATGGCCCGCCTTGAGAAATGGTAAAATAATCCAGCTGAATACCGGCAGATACTCGCTTTCCTAAACGCTTGCCGTAGGCCAATCCGAATTTATTTTGACTGTACAATTCGTAACCAAACTGGGTATAGTTGAGTCCGAAAGTTCCGAATTTTCCGGCGGCAGCCACCAGGGTAAAGGCAGCTGTTCCGAGTTCCGACAATTGAAATCGGTCGGAATAATAGGCGCCTGCCCCATAGCCCTTTATATCGGCCAGTCCGGCTTGGTTGTGTGATGAGGACCAAATATCGGAATATATAAGGCCGGTACCGCCCATACTTACTTGCCTTGCACCAAAAATCATATTATTTTGAGCCTGAATTTCTGAAATATTGAAAAGCAAAAGGGCAAAGAGACTGAAATAAAGGTGCTTCATGAGATATTTTTTTTAAAAGAGGGTAAAATATATTCTTACGATAGTTTTAATAAAGCAAATGCATACAAAAAGGCTGTAATGATTAATTGGTTTTAAACTTATATTTTACGTTTGCCAGTTCTTCGTTGGCTTTTACAATTTTGTCAGCCATGGTGCTTTTGTACTCGTTTACTTTTTTCATAATTTCAGTATCACCTACGGCAGCAATCTGCGTGGCTAATATTCCGGCATTTTTAGCAGCATCAAGGCCTACCGTCGCAACAGGTATTCCCGGCGGCATTTGAAGTATGGATAAAATCGAATCCCAACCGTCAATAGAAATTGACGCTTTGATAGGTACACCAATTACGGGTACCGCCGTGTGTGCGGCTAATACTCCCGGAAGGTGAGCTGCTCCGCCTGCTCCGGCTATAATTACTTTTATTCCTCGTTCTTGAGCCGTTTTGGCATATTCCGCACTTTGGTCGGGAGTTCTGTGAGCCGACAAAGCATTTATTTCAAACGGTATTTCGAAATCTTCCAACACCTGTGCCGCTTTTTTCATTACCGGAAGGTCAGATGTGCTGCCCATTATAATACTAACTTGTGGTTTATTTGTCATTTTGTATGATTTGAGTAATTTTGGCTCAAATTTCATAAAAAAACGGAGGTTTACAAAAAATGGTTTGTTATTTTACCTTTTTTAAAAAAACCGCTTGAGAATGTTAATAAATCAAAAATAATATGAAGCGAATAAAAATTTTAGACAAAGAATTTGAAGTATCCATTACCGAAGAGCAAATTCAAAAAGAAGTTAAGGCTATTGCTGAGCAAATGAATAAAGATTTTGAAGGAGAAGATGTTTTATTTATGGCCATATTGAACGGAGCATTTATGTTTGCTTCCGATTTATTTAAGCATATTGATATTCAAGCTCAAATCACTTTTGTAAAAATGGCTTCTTACGAAGGGACGGTGTCTTCGGGAAATGTTAAGCGACTTATCGGTATCAATGAAGATATTAAAGGCAAAACCGTTATAGTACTTGAAGATATTGTTGATACCGGTTTGACCATGGAGAGTATAAAAAAACAACTGCAAGGCTATGAGCCCAAAGCAATAAAAATAGCCACGATGTTGCACAAGCCGGATGCTTTTCAAAAAGATTACGCCATTGATTACATCGGAATGAATATTCCCGACCGATTTATTGTGGGCTATGGCCTTGATTATGACGGTTACGGAAGAAATATTAAAGAAATTTATACTTTGGTTCAGTAAAAAATTTTGAATCCGCTCTGTCATTTATCCGGAATTTTACTTTTAATGCTGCATCCCCAATTTTAATCCTACTCAGAAAGAGCGGTTTTTGTAGTCCGTTGCGACGCAACGGGTGTAGTATTAGCGTTACAGGGAATTTAAATAACAGATAATGAAATTATTTTTTGCACAAGATATTTCCCCGGAAATCAAGCAAACTTCCTTGTAAATGATAGTTTTGTTGGTTTATGCTTTGGTTATCCGCCAAATTCTGTTTTCAAACAAAGTATTTATAGTGGTTTCGAGGAAATATTAAAGAAAGTCAATAAGGCAGAAGATATAGTTGTTTTTTACAAACAGGAACTGGAAAAGATTAAAATTTTTGAACCTGCAAAATCAAATATGAAATGGATAATCAATGAAAAATATCCTATCAAAAAGGTTGAAAAATTTTCCCAAGTATTAAAACAGGTTATTGACAAGATAAAAATTAATGGTTTAAAATCAGACGAATGACTATTTAAAATCAACAAACAGAATTTAAGGAAATTTGGAAAGATGAGTATATAAAAACCCTTGCTGCATTTGCGAATACATCAGGAGGAAAACTTATAGTAGGTCGTACTGATATTGGCAAAGATATTGGAATTGATAATGCGAAATATTTGCTTGAAAATCTGCCAAATAAAATAGTCCAAAAACTTAATATTCATCCAATTGTAAAACATTTCGTTTCGGACAATAAAGACCTTATTGAAATTGAAATAATACCTTATGATTCAGCCATTTCATATAATGGAAAATTCTATATAAGAACAGGAAGTACTACACAAGAATTGGCAGATAAAGAATTACACCGTTTTCTATTGTCTAAAAGCAAAATATCGTGGGAAAGTGTTTGTGAAGAAAATGCAACGATTGATGATTTAAATATTTCGACAATTGAAAAATTTAAAAAACTTGCAAAGAAACGTGTCCCAAATATTGAAAACGAAGACCACGAAACAATTCTGAAAAAACTAAACCTTGTTGATAATCAAGGGAAATTACGTAGAGCAGCAATATTACTCTTTGGAAAAGAACCACAACGATATTTTTTCAGCTCATATTTTAAAATCGGCAAATTCAGAGGTACAACGGAATTGATAACTGACGATGTAATTGGGGGTAATTTATTTGAGCAATTTGATAAGGCTTTGGAAGTCCTAAAAATAAAGTACATAAGGCTTATGGTCAAGGGATACAAAGACTGGGTGCGTATCGAAGAGTTTGAATATCCGGAAGATGTTATCCGTGAAGCAATCGTAAATGCATTGGTACATAAGGATTATTTAGGCTCTCACATACAAATGAAAATATTTGAGGACAAAATAACCTTATGGAATTCAGGGACTTTATTAAAAGGAATTACTGTTGACGAACTTAAAAAGCCACATGGTTCCGTTCATCGTAACGAGCTAATAAGCAATACTTTTTACAAAGCAGAATTAATCGAAGCTTGGGGACGTGGAACTACTTTTATGGTCGATGAATGCTTAAAAGCTGAATTACCTGAGCCTGAATACAGAGAATATTTTGGCGGATTTGAATTAACTCTTCATAAGGATAAATTAACTGAAAAATACTTGCGAGGTTTAGAATTGAATGACAGACAAATTGAAATTGTGTTTTTAGCGAAAAAGAATAGTCGAATTAATAATAAGCTCATTGTTGAAAAACTTAATGTAAGTCGCCAAACTGTTACAAACGATTTATCGTTGTTAGTTGATAAAGGTATATTTGAAAGAAAGGGTTCAGGAGCAGGCTCTGAATACATAGTCAAATTGACTAAATCGACTAATGCTTGACTAATAATTGACCAAGCAACAGATATTAGCCAGATATACAACTAAGTATAAATGGATAATAAATATGCAAAATCTATCGAATGATAAATAAAAAAGAAAGAAACCCTTTAACATTGGGTTGGTCGTCAGTTATTTTTTGCTTGTTTTTACTACGCTTCGCTCGTAAAAAACAAGCAAAAAACCACCGCCGCCAACACATTTCCGTTAATTAACTGCTCTTTCAGAGCGTTTTACAAACTTCGTAAAGTAGAATTAAT
>JAYEIA010000350.1:0-4512 GCA_034659855.1 Bacteroidota bacterium | reverse complement strand
AAAATACAAATTTTATAACGGAAAATATTCATCTGACACGCTTAACTCCCTTCTCCGAAGTATTTATAAAAATGCAAAGGCCAAAGACTCCAATTATATCATGGGGTTGTACGACAACGGTATTGTATATACTGATGACAAGCTAAACATAAAAAAACATATTTCTACAACTACGGGCCTGCAAAACAATACCATTTATTCTCTGTTTGTTGATAAGCATTCCAATGTTTGGGCCGGAATGAGTAACGGGATATCAATCATTCATTCCAACTCCCCTTTCAGTGTCTATGACAATAATTTCGGACTCAACGGTACAACCTTGTCTTCGGTGTTATTCAATAACCACCTGTATATAGGAAACAGTACCGGAGTTTATCAAATGAACTGGAAAAACAGAGGCCCTGAAAGAAAAAATGAATTTTCGGCTATAGAAAATAAACTGGGGGCATTCCAAATTTGGCAACTGGAAAATATTGACAATCAACTGGTCTGCTCCGGAACCAGTGGAATATTCTACATTCAGAACAATAAAGCCGAATATATTCAAGAAAATGAAAGTGTTAAGTCATTTATTCAGTTAAAATACAGGCCGAATACCATATTAACAATCGGCGGAAACGGATTGGCAACGATCACAAGAAAGGACAGTATCTGGGGCAATTTTGAGGCTGTTGCCGGATTTAAAAAAGATTTCAGAGACATTATTCAGTACAGCAGAAATACATTTTGGGCATCCGACCGCAAAAAAGGAATTATTAAACTTAGCCTGACCGAAACATTAGACAGTGTAAACTACAAAAAAAGTTACGGCATAAAAGACGGCCTGCCTGATGATATAGGCAATCAAGTTCTTATCATCAATAACAAACTTATAGTTGCTACCGCGGAGGGTGTATATAGATATGATGATAAAAATGACATTTTTATTCCCGATGAATTTTTCGGAGAAACTCTGGGTAAAACTGTTAAAGTTACGGAATTGATTCATGATGCCAACAACAACATATGGTTCAAACAAAAAGTTCCGGATCCAAAAATTCCAAACAAAAGTAACTGGATATTAGGGCTAATCAAACTTCTCGAAAATGATGTTGAAGTAGAGAAGACTATATTTAAGAAACTAAAAAACAATATTCACAGTATAAATCCAATAACCGAGCACGAAACATTAATTGGCACAGAGCAAGGGTTTGTAATCTATAACAATACAAAAGAAAACCCCCTGGAATATGATTTTAACGCAATCATTCGACATATAGAAATAGTAAAAAATGACTCTGTTATTTTTGGGGGCTGTTTCTCCGATACTACCGGCATTCCCATGCTGAAACAAAATCCTAAACGAATACCTATTTTACCCTATAACTATAATGATGTGAGAATTTATTTTTCTGCATTATTTTTTGAAGACCCGGAACAAAATAAATACAAATTTATTTTGGAAGGGAATGATATGCAATGGTCCGACTGGAAAACTGAGACCAAAAAGGAATATTCAAACCTTGAGCCGGGACAATACACTTTCAGAGTTATTGCAAAAAACTTATATAATCAAGAAAGCCAAGAGGCCGTTTATACTTTTGAAATATTACCTCCCTATTACCGAACAGTTTTGGCATTTATTGTATACGGTATTCTGTTCATTCTTTTTATATGGGGAATTGTTGCACTGAGTACTCACCGCGTAAAAAAGCAAAAAGAAAACCTGGAACGCATAGTAGAACAACGCACACAAGAAATTCAAAAGGCTAATATTGAATTAAATAACAGAAATGAGGTAATAAAGCGTAAAAACCTCGACATTACTTCCAGTATAAATTATGCAAAAAGAATACAGGAAGCCATGTTGCCGATCAAAGATCAAATTAAGCAGTCTTTCGATGATTCCTTTATATTATTTAAGCCTCGAGACATTGTAAGCGGAGATTTTTACTGGTTTGAAGAAAAAAATGATAAAGTTGTAATTGCTGCGGTTGACTGTACCGGACACGGAGTTCCCGGTGCATTCATGAGCTTAATCGGAAGTGAAATACTCACAACAATAGTTGGAAAAAATATATTTGACCCAAAGTTGATATTGTCAAAAATGAACAATTACGTGGTTACTGCTTTAAAGCAAGAAGCAACTACAAACCAAGACGGTATGGATATGGCCTTATGCGTTGTAGATAAAAAAACCAAAACCGTTGAATTTGCCGGAGCCAAAAATCCCTTGGTTTATATCAGTAATAATGAAATTCATAAAATAAGGGGAAGCAGAAAAGGAATAGGCGGCTACCAAGAACAAGCCGAATTTACGTCTGAAGTCATTGAATACCAATCTCCTTCTTACTTCTATATTTTTTCCGATGGTTTTCAGGATCAATTCGGCGGACCGAAAAACCGGAAATTTATGATACGAAAATTGAGACAACTCTTGTTTGAAATTCATAAACTCCCCGGCAAAGAACAACACCAAATACTGGATAATGCCGTAGAAAACTGGAAAGGAATAGGTCAACAAACTGATGATATTTTGCTTATTGGTTTTAAAATATAGCGGCAGACTCAAAGTAATTTGTTAAAAATCTATAAAACCTTATTATCATAAAACTTTATTCCCGGATGCACGTTAATTCACCACACATATAAATATATACAAATGATAAAACAATTTTTAAAATTAACCGTAGTACTTTTACTATTCAGCAACTTTAGCTTTGCCCAAAAAAGTATTACTATTTCGGGTACAACAATCGAAGGGCAAAATATAAAACAAATGTACATCGAACACCTTCTCACCCAAACCATTGTTGATACAGCAGATGTTGAGAATAATACATTTAAACTTAAAGTCGATATTGAAAAGTCAGATTATTACAAGGTTTATGCTTACCCCGACTATTATATACTCATAGTACCAAAAGCCGGTGAAAAAATTGAACTGACTTATGATATGAATCAAATAAGTACTCCGAATATTGAAGGTTCTGTTGGGACTCAACTGTTTTACAAGCAAATAAAAATGTCGCAGGAAGTTGATCAACAAGTAGAAACTTTCAGATTGGAGATGGAAAAGAAAAGGCAAGCACAAATTGTTGATTTAATTGAAAAAAATAAAAGCCCGCTTATTTCTCTGGTTTTTGTGGATGAACTCAGCCCGGAAGAATATCCCGAACTTTTCAACAAACTTGCCGAAAACCTTAAAGGGTATGAAGATAACGAAATGGTATCTGAATTTTTAAACAAAGTGAACAGCAGTAAAAAACTGGCGATAAATTCGATGGCTCCCGAAATTGACTTGCCTTCGCCCGACGGTGAAAATATCAAACTCTCTTCACTCAGAGGACAATATGTTCTTATCGACTTCTGGGCTGCATGGTGCAGACCATGCCGAATGGAGAGCCCAAATTTGGTAAAAGCTTACAAAAAATACCACGATAAAGGCTTTGAAATTTACAGTGTATCCTTGGATCAAACTAAAGATGACTGGGTAAATGCCATTGAAAATGACATGTTACAAGACTGGGTGCACGTCAGCGACCTAAAATATTGGAATTCTGTTGCTGCCGAAGAGTATAATGTTACCGGAATTCCATTCAGTCTATTGATTGACAAAAAAGGGAAAATTATTGCCAAGAATCTTCGCGGCGAAAAACTGCAAGAAAAACTTGCTGAATTGCTTGACTAACAGCAAACCAATGAAGAATAACTATTTCTTCTGTTTGTAATAATATGAGAAACCGATAAATACTGACTCTACTTGTCAATAGTTATCGGTTTTTCATTACAAAAGCATATTCTAACTACCACACACAAAAACACAAAACCCCTATCGATCATTATAATATAATATATACTTTAAACGCTGAATAATTTGACTTCTACAAAGAGTGTATTTGTTAAATAGCAAGGTATTAAACCATTAAATCATTAAATCATTAAACCATTATATCATTAAATCATTAAATCATTAAACCATTATATCATTAAACCATTAAAAATATATGCCCGAATTAAGACAAGACCCCACACTAAGTGATCTGCAAGACTACATTAAGAATGTGGCACTTGAAAGAGGCTGGGACAAAAACAATTACCTGGAAATATTTCTTCTGTTTTCGGAGGAAGTGGGAGAACTGGCAAAAGCCATTAGAAATAAAACCGGACTTTATGCAGAAAATAATACCCAAGCAAAAAAAGCAGAGGTTGAAAATGAAATGGCCGATGTTTTAAACTACTTATTAGATTTGGCAAATTATTTTGAAATAAACTTGGAAGAGGCATTCCGAAAAAAGGATCAAATAAACTCTAAACGTTCATGGCGTAACTCCAAGCCCGAGAAACCCAAATAATTGATACCCAATTTCAAATTCGGACTTCGTCTGTTTTAATATAAAAAAATGGGCATTGTGTATAATAAACGACTTATACAAATGCGGTTACAGACAATTTACCGTAGCACGGTGTTCAAAATTGACAAAACCAAATTCCTGTCAGGTGAAAACACCTGAAAGGTACAGAATATTAATT
>JAYEIA010000349.1:0-4513 GCA_034659855.1 Bacteroidota bacterium | reverse complement strand
TCTTTTGTCTATTTTCGGCGTTATAAAAGTTTTAAATAAACATTGCTATTCGCAAAGTATTGTTTCACAATAATCTTGAAAATAAACAAAATAACCACGTCAGTTCTGTAAACGTTATTTCTTAACAAGCACTTAGCATCAGCTTTTTGATATAAAATTTACAGAATGCAGAATATTTTTCAAGATCAGCTCATATACGCCATTAAAAATGTAATAAATTGTTTACATTAATAAAATGGAATATTTCTGGGATACATCAATAAAAATTGTATTTTTGCAATCGGACTAAATTTGAAAAACAATAAAATATGTCAAAAATTATAGCACTTGCCAATCAAAAAGGTGGCGTAGGAAAAACAACGACTGCAATCAACTTAGCTGCCAGTTTGGCTGTTTTGGAACAAAAAATATTGCTTATTGACGTTGACCCTCAAGCTAATGCAACATCCGGAATTGGCTTAGACCCCAAAGAAATTGATACCAGCATTTACGAATGCTTAGTGGATTCTATTGACCCACAAGATGCTATTATTTCCACAGATATTGATAATATGGATATCATTCCTTCAGATATTGATCTTGTTGGTGCTGAAATTGAAATGTTGGACAAAGAAGAACGAGAATATAAACTGGAAAAAGTTATTAATAATATAGAAAAAGACTATGATTATATTCTGATTGACTGTTCTCCTTCATTGGGGTTATTGACACTAAATGCCTTGACGGCAGCTGATTCAGTTATGATTCCCGTGCAGTGTGAATATTTTGCATTGGAAGGCCTGGGAAAGCTCCTGAATACGATACAAATGATACAAAAGAGTTTAAATACGGATTTGGAAATAGAAGGTTTTCTTCTGACCATGTATGATGCCCGGCTAAGACTATCAAACCATGTTGTAGCAGAAGTAAGAAGACATTTTGAAGAAATGGTTTTTGACACCATCATTCAAAGGAACATAAAACTTAGTGAAGCCCCAAGTTACGGAATGCCTGCCATTTTATATGATGCAAATTCGAGAGGAGCAGTTAATTATTTGAATTTGGGACGAGAATTATTGGAACGGAACAAACCCGAAGAAGAGAAAGAAGCATCAGAATAGTTTGTTCAGACAATTTTATTTTATAATATACCTCAAACAATATAAGTATGGCAAAGAAAGGACCAATGGGAAAAGGCTTGGGAGCCTTGATAGATACTTCTTATGAAAAGAAAAGTGTTGATGATGCAAAATCTTCCGGTGCTGTAGCGGAAATTAAAATTAGTCAGATTCATGCCAATCGCAACCAACCCAGAAAAGAGTTTGATGAAGAAGCATTACAAGAACTGGCTGATTCTATTAAGCAACTTGGTGTTATTCAACCAATTACTGTCAGAAAAGTACACAGTAAAAAATTTGAAATAATATCCGGTGAGCGGAGATACAGAGCCGCAAAAAAAGCCGGACTGCGAACTATAATATCTTTCGTAAGAGATGCTGACGATGACGAAATGTTGCAAATGGCTCTCGTTGAAAATATTCAGCGAGAAGACTTGAATGCCATGGAAGTTTCTATTACTTACCAGCGCTTAATGGAGGAGTGTAACTTTACACAAGATGACCTAAGTGAACGAGTTGGAAAAAAACGCTCTACAATAACAAATTATCTTCGATTGCTGAAACTCCCCCCTGATATACAAGCCGGTGTAACTGAAAACAGAATTGGTATGGGCCATGCAAAAGCACTGGTTACCATTGAAGATGCAGAAGTACAGATGGATACTTTCTACAAAGTTATCAGTGAAGGATTATCTGTAAGAGAAACAGAGAAGCTTATTCGTGCAATAAATTACCCCGTAAAACCGGAGAAGAAAAAGAAAAGCAGGAATGAACTTCCCGATGAATTTAAAAAATTCAAGAATGAAATTGCAGACTATTTCCCGGGTAAAGTTAATATTAAAAGGAATAATGCCGGCAGAGGCTCTGTATCACTATCATTCACCTCTGACAAACAATTTGCTGAAATTAAAAAGCTTCTTTCAAAACTAAAATAGAAGTTCTCAAATTACGTTACGTCTTTCTACGGTAAAATTTTTGATTATGATTCGCCCAACAGTTAAGTCTGTAATTTTGTTTCTTGGTATGGTCTTGTCAATAGGTGCATATGCTCAAACTCAACCGGACAGCTCCATTACATACAAAAACGGGAAACTGTCAATAGGTGACTCGCTTTTTATCGAACAGCCTGAAAAAATTGCGATTGTAACAGATACTTCCTCAAACAAAAAAAATCCGGCAAGAGCCGCTCTTTATTCTGCGATTATACCCGGAGTCGGACAAATTTATAACGAGAAATACTGGAAAGTGCCTATTGTATATTTTGTTATGGGAGGCTTGGTATATTTGGCAGATTACAATAACAAACAATATAAAAGATACCTCAATGCATATGTGGCCTTAACCGATGATGATGACCAAACTACAGACGAATTTAACGGCGAAATATCCGCGGACAACCTTTTGCATTACAAAAAAAACTTTCGCAAAAGTCGTGATTCTCAGTTTTTACTTATCGGAGCAGCCTATTTATTTAATATCATTGATGCCTCTGTAGATGCACATTTTTCTGATTATGACGTCGGCGATGACTTAACCATAAATATTTCTCCGGCAATTTTACAATCAAACAACTCTAATTATGTACCCGGAATTTCCATTGGGTTCAGATTTAAATAAAACCGGTTTGATTTTTGTTTACAAGTATTATATACTTTTTTTCATTTGAAAATAAATAGTTCTTCTTTAACTCACTATTCATTTATAGCTAATAAAATAATTCCAATGAAATACTTTCTATTATCATTCCTATTAATAACCTCTATATTTAGTTCTTTTTCACAAAACAGTGCAACCAGAGGCCCCTCTGAAAAGCCCTATACTACCATCAGCCAATACTCCGATATACTGGACAGTATGGTTGCCCAATGGTACTTTAAAAAACACGATGACCAAATTATTGACATAAATTCAGAAGTATCCGAAAAGGAGGCAGAATTACTTAGTGATTCAGTAGTCATTGCCCGACTCAAATCTGTACCTTCTGTTTTTCCGCTCAAATATAATGACAAAGTGGCCTCATGGATTAAACTCTACATTAAAAGAAACAACCGTTCTCCTTATTTAATTGGTATGACGGATTACTACTTTCCCATGTTTGAAGAAATTCTTGACCGGTACAATATGCCTCTTGAATTAAAATATATTCCGATTATTGAATCGGCATTGAATCCTGAAGCTCGCTCAAGAATGGGAGCTGTAGGACTTTGGCAATTCATGTATTCAACCGGTAAAATGTACGGTTTGCAAGTTAACTCCTATGTTGACGAGCGGTCTGACCCCGTAAAATCTACACATGCAGCGGCTTTATTTATGAAAGATTTGTATGAACTCTACGGTGATTGGACTTTGGTACTTGCTGCGTATAACTGCGGACCCGGAAATGTAAACAAAGCCATCCGGCGTTCAGGGAAAAGAAGTTTTTGGGATATATATCCTTATCTTCCTCGAGAAACAAGAGGCTATGTTCCGGCGTATATTGCTGCTGCTTATATGATGAATTTCTATGAAGATCATAAAATTGTTCCGAAAAAACCAAAAATAAATACATTTACTGATACTATAGGTGTCAGCAAAAAATTGCACCTGAGACAAGTGTCTGAGGTATTGAATATCCCGTTTGATGAACTTAAAGCAATGAACCCGCAATTCAGAAGAGATATTTTGCCCGGAGATAAAGTTTACTATCTGCGACTGCCTTTTAATTCTACCGGACAGTTTATCAAAAAAGAAGAAGAAATATACGCTTATAAAGACAGTGTATTTTTTAATAACAAAATTGTTGTTACTCCGCCGTCATACAATTATCGTACAAGAGCTAAAGCATATACGCCGACATCAGTCAAAGGCAGAACAAAATTAACCTATACAATAAAAGCCGGAGATACCTATGGCTTTATTGCGGATTGGTATGGTGTAAATGTTTCAGATTTAAGGCACTGGAACGGCATCAGAAGCAACCGTTTGCAAATAGGACAAAAAATTGCAGTTTGGGTTCCGAAAAATAAGGCGTCCAAGTATAAAGGAATTAACAACATGTCCTCTGCACAACGAAAAAGCAAGATTAAAACGACAGTAAAAACGAGTTCCGGAAATACTCCAAAACCCAAAAATAAGAATTATGTTTACCACAAAGTAAAAGCCGGAGAAAGCTTATGGACTATTGCAAAAAAATACCCCGGCGTTTCCGATAAAGACATAAAACAAATAAATCATTTTAGCCGAAGAGACGTTCAGACGTTAAAGTTGGGGCAGTACATAAAAATTAAAAGTAAATAACATCTGAAAAAAACCCGGCAAATTGAACAATTCCTGTTTGCATCCAAGATATGCTCGACTGAAAAAATGCAAAAACGTAACAAATCCAATAGGATTTCGTAAATTTGTATAATAATATCAAATTATATTGCATTTGTCAT
>JAYEIA010000348.1:0-19838 GCA_034659855.1 Bacteroidota bacterium | reverse complement strand
TTAACTTTATAAACTTTCAACTTTATAACTTTTAAATTGAACTCATATTTTATAATTTCACAAAACGGATACTCTTCTTAAACCCTCCGGCCTCAATGGTTAAGATGTATACACCGCAAGCTGTAATCTTATTCATGGGAACAGATATCGAATTGTTGCCGGTATGGAGTTGCTCTTCAATGCCGGATATAATTACTTTGCCCGAAACGGAATAAACGGAAAGCTGAACCATAAAGTTGTTGGGGCTGTTTATCTTAAGCATGGTATTGTCTGTCACCGGGTTGGGCGATAGCATTGTAGTTATGCTGTTCAGCGTGTTAATATCGGTTACTTCCGAAAATTCAACCAACCAGTCATGCGGGTCCCCTTCCTCAGTGATAATAGTGTAGGTGATATTTCCGGCAGTTGGGTCTATCACGGATTCTCCGCTTATTTGTTCTGTACCGCCAATATATACTGTTGAGTTAGATGAGTTAATAAAAAAAGGTATATAATCAAGTTTAGAGTTTGGGTTATACTTTGCCTCAATGCGATTTTCTTCAGGAAATATTTCAGCTCGAACAGAGTCTGTTTCAGAAGTGAGAGCAAAAAATTCAAAATCACTCCCGGAGCAGGTACTTTGGTTTATTGTAATGTAGTTGTCTATGCTATCTAATAAATGTGCAGCACTTGTAAAATTATACCCGGGATTTGAAAAAATAATTTTGCCGTCGGGCATAGGAGAAATAAGAACAAAATACGGTGTAGCACCTATTTCGTAGTTTTGGTGTACAGAATGTCCTCCGGAGTCTCCGCTGAACATCGGAAATTCAACAGCATTGGTTAATTTGAAATCCCATACATCCTCATTCGTTCCGTAGCCGTCAATTGACAAAAAAACGATGTCTTCATTATTGCATCCCAGATATTTATAGACAGTGTCGGCAATTTTTGCTGCAGGAGCGCAAGAGGGACAACCCGGAGAGAAAAAATCAATAAAGACGTATTTTCCATTTTCCAGATAATCAGGGTATAGATGATGCATATTCTCGTATATGTCCGGAATTTTAAAGTCCGGAGCGGACTGCTTTTGAGCACTTAGTGTAAAACTTGCCAGTATCAGTACGGCTAAAATATTATAAGTTAAAGTTTTCATATGTTTTGTATACTTTAAATGGTTTAATTATTTAATGATATAATGATTTAATGATTTAATGATATAATGATTTAATGATACAATGCCTTGCTATTCAACAAATACACTCTTTGTAAAAGTCAAATTATTAACCGTTTAAAGTATATTTATAAGTTGAGAAAACAAATCCTCTTACAGATTTTGTATAAAGCATTGTTAACAGCTACTCACAATCATTGGCAATGTTCCTTTCCGATTTAGTAAGTAGTCTCTGAACGAAAACTCTGTAATGTAAGTATAATAATAGTTTCATGCTTATTTTATATTTAATATTTTTGTCATTAAATGGTCATTAATAGTCATTATATTGTCATTTTCAAAAACTTATAAAAAATGACTATCACCGGCAGCAAAGTAAATGACGATTATTCAAATTTAAAAATAACACTATAAATCTGTATATCTGTCAATTATGCTATTTCGTTCAGGCACTACTTATAAATCAGTTGAATTATTACACCATTATACCATTAAATAATTGTATCATTACTTATAAATCAGTTGAATTATTACACCATTATACCATTAAATAATTGTATCATTACTTAGTATCAGTTCCGTTGAATGCAATAATCTACAGATATATCCGGATACAGTATACCAAATGCTTTTGAGGATGCATAACAAATATACAGATGTAAATATGTAAAACAGTTGCAAAAAAAGTCTAAATGCTTGTTACAAAATAAAGTTTACAGAATTGACGAAGTTGTTTTATTTATTTTCAAAATTATTGTGAAACAATACCTTGATAACAGCCACGTTTATTTGAAATATTTATAGCGTCGAAAATAGGCAAAAGATTTTAATCCGACCTTTGGCGGAACAAGTCAAAATGTAAAGCTTATTTTGTTACAAGCACTATATTCCGGACGGAATTAGAATTTTGCTCCAATAACAAGAATGTCGTCAATTTGTTCACTGGTTCCTTCCATCCAGCGAATAATTGTATTGTCCATATATTCTCTTTGTTCTTCGGTAGAAAGAGGGTTTATTTTAAGTATGAGCTTTTTAAATCGACCAATCATAAACTTTTTGCCTCTCTTTCCTCCGAACTGATCCGGATAACCATCAGAGAACATATAAACGCTGTCCCCTTTTTTAATTTCGATGATATTGTTTTTGAATTTTCTTTTGTCTTGGTCGTACTCGTATATTCCAATAGGCATCCGGTCGGCATCAGTAACATGTATTTCATTATCTCTTACTAAGTAGAGCGGGTTAAATGCTCCGGCAAAGTCCAGTTTGTTCGAGTCATTATGAACGGCACACAAGGATATATCCATTCCGTCCTTGGCCTCATGGGTTTCTCCTGTTTGATGAAGGGCTTCTATTATTTTAGTTCTGAGTTTATCCAATATTTCTCCGGCATTGATGTCGGCGTTGCTTGTTGCCACAATTTCATTCAAAAATGAGACCCCCAGCATACTCATAAATGCTCCGGGAACACCGTGTCCGGTACAGTCTGCTGCTGCAATAAACGTTTTTTTGCTGTTCTGTGCAGCCCAATAAAAATCGCCACTTACAATGTCTCTTGGTCTAAAAAGTATGAAATTATCAGGTAAATTTTTGTTTATAAATTCCTTAGGAGGTAAAATTGCATTTTGAATTCTTTGGGCATAAAGTATGCTGTCTTCAATTTCCTTTTTCTTTTTCGAAATTTCATCTCTCTGTTTTATTGCAATCTCACTTTGAGCTTGAATTTCTTCTTTGGAGCTTTCCAGTTCGGCATTTTTCTCTCTTATTTCCAGCGTACGATCTTTTACGGTTTCCTCCAGAATTTCATTTCTTCGTTTCAAAATTCTGATTCTCCATTTGAAGATAAGATATACGATGGCACCGGCTACAAGAACTTGTATAAGGATGAACCACCACTTTGCATACAAAGGTTTTTCAATTTCAAACGGAATGCCTTCAAAATAGCTCCAAATGTTATCGCTTCCTTTGGCTCGGTACTGAAAAACATATTTGCCCGGAGGTAAATTTTGAAAATTTGCAATATTATTCCTTCCGGTGTAGGTATTTCTTTGATCCCCGTCGTCACCTCTCAAATAATATTCATAAAGTACAGAGCTTTCATTTTTGAACAAAAGGCCCGATATCTCAAATGTAATGTTGTTTTGGAACGATTTCAGCGTTTTCGGGAGCTTATTAATAATACTGCCGTTCAATTGAATAGAGCCTATGGAACAGACCGGGCTTAATTTTCCACTTTTCTTTTTCTTAATATCATAAGTCGATGCCCCGTGATAGGTTCCGACCCAAAGTAGGCCTCTTCCGTCGAGGTAAATCCCGTTTACGGTAATTTCATTGCCGAGAAGACCGTTTTTTGAATCAATCTTAAATTCAGACTCGCCTGTTTTCTTGTTAAAATAAATTAAACCTGATGCCGTTCCCAACCACAAGTAGTTTTTATCATCTGCAGGTTCTATCGCTTTTATCACGGTGTTTGAAGGCAGGTTGTATTCTGCAGAGTAGAGGTTATATATGGGATCATATATAAGAATTCCGTCTGTAGTTCCTATTTGTAGTATCTTCTCAAGTTCTCCGGTTTTATCGTCAATTTGCTCATCTTCACAAAACGACCACACTTTGTTGTTTGTTCTGATGTATGTTTTGAAACTTTTATTCTTGAATATAGTGAGTCCGGTCTCAGCGGCACCAAGAATTTTTCCGTCAAACTCACCCAGTTGACTAACCATCTGAGTGGATTTATTTTCAATCCGAATTATTTCAGACTTACTGTCTTTCAGATAATAAATAATTCCGTTTATTCCGGTTAATATAAAGATCTGATTATCAGAGCTGACAAAAATGTCTTCAGGGTGTATCAGCGGAGTTTTAAACTCTATTTCCTTAATCAATTTAAGCGATTCATTATCAAGAATCATGAGCTTTTCGGAGTTGGCTATATATAGTTTTGAATCTTTACTTAGGGTGGTAACCAGTGAGTTTTGTGAAAGATCTAAACTTTTTGAAAAATTGTGTAAGCCGTTTTTGAAGTAGTATAAGCCCGTACTCATGCTAAACCACATTCGTCCGTAGTTGTCTTCAAAAATTGAATGAACCGGACTGTTCAGCTGTTCCGGGAAAAGTGTTCGGAGGGCTTTATTGCTTAATTTTTGAATTCCGCCCGATAAACCAAACCAAAAATTGAGTTCTTTGTCTATCAAAAAAGACAGCACTCTGTAGTTTTTCAATCCGATGTTTTTGTCATAAACAATCGGTTTTTGTTTCAGGGTTAGAATTTGATAGACTTTATAGTCCGTAATCAGCCACACTGAGCCGTCATCAGACTCCATAATATCTCTTATAACAATATGTTTTGGAATATTTAGTGTATGATTTAGAGAGGTATATTTGTCTTTATTTTCAAGATGCTTTGAGCGAACATGTTTCAATCCGTCGTTTGACGACACCCATAAATCACCGTCTGATTCAAAGAATGCCGTATGGTAGTTGCCTGAATCCAGTTTGTTAACAAAGCTGTTGGTTGCCGACATTAAATAGAGGCCTTGAGTGGAAGTTATAATAATATCTCCGGTCAGAGGATTCTGGCTCATGGAATGTATATTGGAGGGTAACGCTTTGAGCTTTGACTCTAAATTTATTCTCTTTCCCGATTTATTTAATTGTCTAATGCCGCCGTCACCATAAAAATATTTATTATTATCTTGATCAATAAAAATGCCTTTGAAAGAAATTCCTGAAAAAATAGTTTTAAAGTTAGAGGCTTCCGGGTTCGAAATATTTATTCCGTTATTGGTACAAAAATAGAGTTTATTATCCTTATCTTGCTTGATGTCGAAAACAGAATTCCCGATAAGACCGGATTTCGAGTTGATGACTTTCATTTTTAGACCGTCATATTTTACGGCTCCTGAATGTGTTCCGAACCAGATGTATCTGTTATTGTCCTGAAATATTGAAAGAATTTCTTCTCTGGGAAGTCCTTGCTCCGCACCGTAAAACATAAATGGAAAATTACCGTGTTGGTAAGTTTCTTGCAAAACATTTAAATAATTTTTTGCCGACTTCATCGTCATGCCGGTCTGTTCTTTGAAGAAATTATCAATTATTCCTTTATTTTGTGCATATTCTAAAAATTCAAGAATTTTCTGCCTCAAGGCCGGTTGATTCTTTTTTATGGCCCAACCCATTTTAGTAATCTCGCCTAATATAAATTTAGCTTCAAGCTCCGGGTGAGCCGCCAAATTAAATACGGCAATATTTGAAATGGTATAATCTGCCTTGCCCGATTTTACATGACTGAAAAACTCGTTTCCCGGACTGTAAAAGAGATTATTTATTCCATTTTCTTTCAGAGTATGCTCATAGGATGAGCCTTTTGAGGTAACACCCCTCAATGATTTTAGATCATCTAATGAGGTTATTTTTGTTTCTTTTCTGCCGATTACAACTTTGGCATTAGGCATAAAGTCTATGACATCTACTTTTTTGAGTCGCCAATCCAAAGGAGCAATTAAGTCACAAGCAACATCAAATTTCTTGAACCAATCGGGGAGGTATGCACTGTCCTTTAATATTTGATTTTTGTCATTTTCCCAGTAGTTGGCGAATTTCTGTGTGATGACTATTTCGTGTTGCAAACCGAGGTATTGCGCAAATTCCTCTGCCATGTAATGGTTGAATTGTTTTTTTCCGTAACGGTGATATATCATTTCTCTGTCTCGCAGAGCAATAACAATTTTTCCTGAGGCCATTATTGCATCAAGATCACGGGTTTTGATTCCCTTTTGCAACTGAGCATAGGAATTTATTATTTCTAAATATGTAGAATAGGAAATGCCGTATTTCTTTCTGAAAATTTTATTCAGGGTTCCGTTTCCTTTAATGGTCTCAAAGAAATTTTCTATTTCATCAACAAGCTTAGTGTTGCCTTTCTTTACAGCCCATCCCACATCTTTTGGCGAAGCCACGGGAAACGCTAATTTCAAGCTTCTGAACTTTTGCAGGTAGGCCAATGCCAAGTATGAAACCGTAATGAGACCGTCTGCTTTGCCTTGGTTAAGTATTGCCAGACCTTCATTTTCAGATTTTACCGGAATAAATTTTATACCGCCGCCAACATTACTATTTATCTCAGAAATTTCGGTTTCATAAGTTGAGTTTTCCAGAAATGCAATTTTTAATCCCTTTAAGTCTTCAAAGCTGTTTACTTCGGTATTAATATTTTTACGGACAATGAGGAGGTCACTGATTTGGACAATACCGGCATAATCAAAGAATTTTTCGCGCCAATCCAATAAATAAATAGTACCGCAAATAAAATCAGATTTTTTTAATGCATCAGGGGTGTATCTTATATTTGGGTCGGTTCGGTGATTTTCAGGAATTCTGCCGTTCTTTGCAAATACATCAGACCAGTTTATGGGGACTTCTTGAAAATCTACGTTAAGAAATTTCGAGAATTCTTTTGCCAGCAGGTAATTTACGGTTTCTGTTCCGCTCTCTGTAAAGCTGACTTTTATTTCACCGTTGTTCTTAATATCATCATAACTTTGCGCATGCACAAGCAGTGGTAAAAATAGTACAAGTAAGAAAACTTGTTTTTTCATGCGTATTGTGTTATTTGAGATTGGTTAACAGTCGCTCAATTTTTATGCCGGAAAATTTACCGTTTCTTTAGTGTCTTATGATTCGTCCTCAGGGTCTTCAAGAACAGACTTAACTTCAAGTTCTGTTTTCCTGAGTTCAGATTTACATTTTTTTATCAGTTCCGAAGCTCGTTTTATTTCCGAAGACATTTTATCAATGTCAATATTACCGGTTTCAACATTATTAATAATTGAATTAATTTCTTCGAGAGACTTTTTATAATTAAATTTTTTTGCCATAGCTATTTACTCTACCGGAATTAGATTAATGTCCAATCCCGTATCAATCATGTAATCTTCTATATCTTCTTCCATATCTACGTCCTGAGGGTCATAATGCCAATTAATTATGAGCTCTCCGTCGTTTTCCTCGTAGGTTTTCAGTATATTTAAAATGTCCAAAAGGCTTCTCGAAGTACTGGTGTTAAAATATGACAATTTGATAATAAATGCCAGAGGCTTTTTAACCGTTTCGGTATATTCCTTGAGCCATGATAAAATGGGTTTGTAAAAATCAACCGTGTCCTCCAAGAATGATTCACCTGATATTTCACAAACACCTGTTTCTGCGTTGAAATTCACCGAGGGAATAAAATAGTCTTTGTGTGAACCTTCAATGATTAAATCTTCCATAATTATATAATTTACTTTTTATCAATACTAATTACAATTGAGAAATACGCCGTATTTTCATCAATTGGGTTTACTTCCACATCGAGTGGGTTTGCCGAGGTTAAGGCAACTTGGATAAGCCCAATGTGAGCATTTCCTTTAACGCCGGCTTTTCTGCTTCTTTCTTGTCTTTTGTATCTTCTCAGGCTTGTTCTGTCAAGACTGTTTATATATTCACATTTTTCAATAATCGGAACTATATTTTCGTTATTAACCGTATTACCTGTCAATAGGAAAAATTCCGATTCTGTTTCTTTAATAATAATAGTACCGCTTCCAATGGGTTTTGATTTAATTTGTATTATTTCATTGGAATAGAAAGAAATGTTTTGGGCAAGCTCTAAAAATGTTTTAAACAATTTTGTGCCGGCTTTTTTATCTATATCATCTACCGTATTTATATAGTCGGCAGTTACTGATAAAATTCGTTGATCAACAGGTCCTTTGTAAAACAAACGAACACTATTATCGTGGGGGTTTTCCGTAAGTTTGTATTTGTCGTTTGATATCATAATTTAGTTTTTGTCAATTTTGGCGGCAATAATATAATACGACTCGCCATCTTCCAGTGGAATTGTTTTGTATTGTAATTTGTTTCTTGATGTCAAAGCCACCTGAATTAGGCCAATATTGCCTCCTCCAATTTTACTGTGAGCTCTTTTTCTGGCTTCTCTTTTATATTCTCGAAGTTCTTTTCTGTCAAGTAAATTTATTTTTTCACAACGCCCAATTACTATTTCAGCATCTTTATGTTCTATAATATTTCCGGTGGCAAACAAAAAGTAGTTTTCAAACTCTTTGATTGTTAATGTTCCGACTCCTTGGTTATAATTATCAATATTTTTTTCAGCAGAATAAAAAGAAATATTTTGTGCTAATTCTAAAAATATCTTAAACATCCTTTTATTTACTGAAGGGTTTGACGATAGGGAGAATTCAATATTCTTAGCCATAACCGATAAGATTGAGCCGTCAAACGGTCCGGTATAAGAAACCCTAATTTTGTCAGCTTCCATTTGATTAAAAATTTCTTTTCTACTATCCATTCTTTTGAGTGTGATGATTATTGATCTCAAACAAAATTATAAATTTTTTGCAAACATAAAAATGTAAATTTTTTTTTTAATTATAAAATTGCAAATTACATACATTTAAAAACTACATTTTGTAAAAAATTACTTTCATTTGCAAAATATTTAAAATTTTCTAATCGATGAAATGCAAAAAGCATGCAAAATAGAGTTGACAAAAAAATAAATTTAAAATCAAACAGAAATCGTTTTATAATTCAAAGTTTTTTTCTTGTTGCTGCTACTGCCAGTGTAGAACCGGCAACTGTTATGCCTTTGATAGTAGATTATTTTAACGGAAGTGAAGTGCTTACCGGCTTACTAATGACTTTAATGAAAGGAGGAGCAGTTGTCATGCAGATGTGGGCGGCTTTTCATGCACGTAACAAACCAAGAGTTATACCCTATTTGAGAAGAGTTTTTACCGCACGTTTCGGGACTTGGTTTGCTCTTGGCATAGTTATGTTGATGGGGCTTACAGCTTCCGACAGCGTTGTTTTGATACTGTTCAGCGTTTTATTGTTTCTTTTTTCGTTTTCTGCGGGATTTGGTGTAATATATTATCAGGAAATTTCCGGCAAGTCATTTACAAAGGAATACAGAGGTAAAATGTTTGCAATGAGACAAATAGCTTCAGGGCTTGCCGGCATAGCAGCCGGAGGAATTTCGGGCTATGTTTTGGCCAATATTGAAAAGCCTAATGCTTTTGCCTATTTATTTATGGTAAGTGGTATTATCATGGCTACAGGTTTTGCTGTTTTTTGGAATTTTAAAGAACCGGTAAAAATTAAGGTTGATAAGAAATTCAGCAGTTTCAAAGAGTTTCTTGGCGATGCCGTTATGCTGTTGAGAGCGGACAAAGAACTCATACAGCTGGTACTGATAAAATTCTTTTCATTTGGGTTTATGTTAATAATGCCTTTTGTTATTTTGCACGCCAAGAATAATTTTGGGATAGAGGGTAAGGATGTGGGTATAATAATTTCAATGCTCATGGTAGGAGCTGTTCTAAGCAGTGTTCTTTGGGGAATGCTTACAGTTAAGAATAGAAATAGGTGTATTGTCATTGTCTCTTTTGTGTTGGCCATAGCCGGTGTTGTTTTTGCTTTCTACGGAAAATCCATTGAGGCTTTGTATCCTGTCTATTTCTTGTTTGGAGCGGCTCGTGACGGGTTCAAGTTGTCGGTAACAAATATACTTTTGACCATAGCCCCTGAGGAAAAACGACCGGCATACATTGCCGTTCAAAATAATCTGTCCTCTCTGGGCCTTTTTCTGCCCATAATTGGAGGCATTATTTATAAGTATATAGATTTTAGTACGTTATCTCTAATTACCATTGGTTTTCTTATTTTAGGACTATTGATAAGTTTTCGGTTAAGAAGAATTTAGTTTTTTTTTCCTAAGTCAGTTATTAATTTAGTAATTTGAATGAGTCCTGTCTAAAAAGTATGTTTTATTTTAGTAAAACAAGTTATGATCTCAATTATCAGAGTCTTATGAATTATTTTTGCAATAACTTAAAACTCTTATTTTTAGTACTTTAACTTTATAAACTTTCAATTTTATAACTTTTTAAACTGAACTCTTGAATAGATAAATATATTAGAGTCATGGCTAAAGCAAAAAGATTTAATGCATTTTCGGGTGTATTTACTCCCTCCATACTAACAATATTGGGGGTAATAATGTATTTACGATTGGGCTGGGTTGTTGCCGAGGCGGGGCTTATTGCTACTCTGGTAATTATTTTATTGGCTCACGTCATATCTATTACCACCAGTTTAAGTATTTCTTCTGTAGCAACAGATAAAAAGATAAAAACAGGCGGCTTATATTATATATTGTCCCGTAGTTTGGGATTGCCTATGGGGGGAGCCATCGGCATCGGTTTATTTGTTGCAACAGCACTTGGCATTTCGTTATATATTGTAGGTTTTGCCGAAAGTTTGTTGGCTGTTGATTCAATAAGAGAATTTTTGGGGTTGAGTCAAAGCGTAAACAGTTACAGAATAGTAGGTACTGCTGCTATTTTGACTTTAGTGACTATTGCTTTTATTAGCACTTCATTGGCCATCAAGACTCAATATTATATTTTGGCTGCTATATTTTTATCATTGGTATCCATCATCTGGGGATTTTTTGATTCGCCTGAATTGGTTCCCGCAAAACCGGCTATTTCACCCGCCGAAGGTGATAGTTCAGTATCATTGGCCGTAGTATTCGGCGTTTATTTTCCTGCTGTTACCGGTTTTACTGCCGGAGTTGCCATGTCCGGAGATTTAGTTAACCCTAAAAAGGATATTCCCCGAGGAACATTATTTGCTGTAGCTGTTGGCTTTGTGATATATGTCGGCTTAGCCATTGCTTTTGCTTTTTTGGTCGAGCGAAATCTGATGCTTGAAAATTATAACTTTTTAATGGAGTTGTCTTATTTTCCGCCGATAGTTTTGGCCGGAATTTGGGGTGCTACATTGTCTTCAGCGCTGGGAGGAATTCTTGGAGGACCAAGAATATTGCAAGCTATTTCGAAAGACAAACTGACCCCGAAAATATTTGCCAAAGGATACGGCTCTTCTAATGAGCCCCGAAATGCATTGCTTTTTATTTTTATAATTGCCGAAGCGGGAATTTTAATCGGAGAGTTAAATGCCATTGCCGGACTGGTCTCAATGTTTTACTTGGCCTCGTACGGCTTCATCAATATTGCATTTTTTCTTGAAAAGTGGGCAAGTACAGATTTCAGACCAACGTTCAAAGTAAGCAGAATTGTGGGACTCATAGGATTTATTGCAGCTTTTGGAGTGATGTTCCAACTTAACATGTTGTCCATGTTCGGTGCATTGTTTATTATGTTTCTTATTTACTTTTTTCTGAGAAGAAAAACAGTATCATCTGAATTTGGAGATGTATGGCATAGTGTATGGCTTACAATAACCCGTATTGTACTCAATAAAATGAATGACCGGTCTATAGAAGAACGAAATTGGCAACCCAATATTATACTTTTCAGCGGAAGAGCCGGTGAGCGAAAACACCTGGTGGATTTTGGAAAATCATTGGTTGGTAAATACGGTATGTTGTCAAATTTTGATTTGGTGTTGAAAGAATTATCAGATGATCGGGTTATTCTGCCGAGGCAGGTAAAGGGACTCAAAGATGTCAAAGAAAAAAACAGAGGGGTTTTCATAAAGAGGAGGTATTGTTCTGACATATACAGTACTATAGAAATGATCGCATCAACCTATGGCTTTTCAGGAGTTGAACCAAACACAATACTGATGGGCTGGGGGAGACAAACCTCAAATCCCAAAAGGTTTTCTCAAATGGTACGCCGAATCAGGCAGCTCGATTTGAATATGATTTTTATTGACTACGACAAACGGTTTGGGTATGGAGATTATGAAAAAGTAGATATCTGGTGGAGATCTGCCGGGAATTACGGAACCCTCGCATTTACATTAATGAAATTCATATGGTCGTCCAAAGACTGGCAAGATGCCAAATTAAGGTTGCTTATAGCGAATGATATTAATGAGGAAGCTTCTAATATTAAGTTAAGAGCCGAACAGCTCTTAGATAATTTACGTTTGAATGCTGAAATTAAAGTAATTAATAATGAGGTAGAGAAAGTCCCGTTTTATGATATCGTGAGGACTGAATCTGTCAATACTGATTTGACTTTTCTCAATATGCTTCCTTTGGAAACAGAAATTGATGATGAAAAATTTGTAGAGGAAGTTAATGAATTGATGCAAGATATCGGAACGGTGGTTATGCTTAGTGCATCATCATACTTTACGGAGTATCAAATAAATTCCGATGATTTGCCAAGAGTAAAGGTATTACCTGTTATTGAGAAAATTCAAAAAGAACAACGTGAAATAGCATTTACTTATCCTGAGAATACTACTGCGAGAAAGGATGTCAGTGATTTGCGTGAGCAGTTCAAAGAATTAAATAATACGGTATTTTCAAATTATTTTGGAAAAGTATTGAATAATTATACTCAATTTACAGGAACACTCCATGGATATTATGAGGAAGTATTTGATGAATATTTTGAGAAGATTCTTGATTCGGATGAATTGAAAAGAAAACAAAGAGTAAACAATGCTGTTGACAGAACAATAAAGAAGTTTTCGGCAAACCTTAATGAGTTTTACACTGATAATATTACGAAAAGTGAAAATCTGTTTCAAGAGGTGGTTGATTTTTATATTTCGGAAACGGAAAAAATATTAAACTCCTGCAGCGAGAAAATTGTGTATAAATATAAAAATGCCGACCTAAAAACTCAGGTACTTGATGACAAAAAGCTCACGAAGTTTAAATATAAGATGAGGTTACGCGGCATGTTCAGCGGATCGGTTAATTACACAATTAAATATAAGAATCTGGTGGACAGTTTTTTTGCCGATAACTTATATGTGACGTTTCAAAAGGCGGCCGAAGATTTTGGTTTAATGAGCGTAAAAGTTTTTGTGCAAGAACAAAAGTTGCTGAAAACTTTTAACAGCAGTATGGCTGAATTGAGAGACAAAGCCTCTCAAGGTGAGATTGACAGACAGGAACTGTTGGATATACAAGAGAGAATAAAAGAGGGTATTTCAAAAATTGAGAAACTGCAAAAAGAACTTTCCGACTATTTGATAGGACATTTGCAAACCGAAACCGATGCAGTATTACAGAGAATAAGTGATATCTTGAACAGCTACAATATCAACAAAAATATTGTAAAAAGCAAACACCGAAGAAAGGCAATCGCTGACAGGAAAGACAAATTAAGGGAGCTTCCCGCATTATGGAAGCGAAATAATTCTTTAGGGTTTGATTTCAGATCGTTAGAATTAAAACTTATAGAATTTGATAATAAGCTGGTTCGAATATCTTCAAACAATATAGGCGAAATTGATGAATTCTTAGATGAGAATATTGGGAATTATCTGCAAGCAATCCGCGAATATATTCATTCATTTACAAAAAAAGTTAAGCAAGGCAGAGACCCGGATTTTGCCCCTCCGAATGGGGTTATGGTCGGCAATATTGAACAATTGTTTTTAAAATTGAATGACCTGGTAACACTCAAATTTCAAAAAATGAGATATCTTACCGAACGCTTCCCCAAGACCTCATTGTTAATGACAAACAAAGCAAAAAGTAAATTCTATGAAAACCAGTATAGTGAAGATCTGGATACTACCGAACTTAAGTCGGCTTCAGTCATAGACTTTATTCTAAAGAAAGAACTCCAAATACCAATCATTGAAATAATAGAGGAACTGCCGGGAACCATTGTATCTCTGCAACAAGAATTGCAAAATGTAATACGCTTTATTTCTTTTAGTTTTTATGATTCTGAAGGAAGTAGAATTGCTGACGGTACTGTTGATTTGAAGCAAGTTGAAACGTCTTTAGACGAACAACTTAACAAGATAGACAAGATTGAAGAAAACTTTCTGAATGAAAAAGAATTATTGCACAGAAAAATGTCGGAGCGATTGAGCACAGTCGTTGATAAACTCAATGTTCCGTCCTTATTGATTGTGGCAGAATCCAATGCTCGCTTTGGTAAAAATATAGTCAAAGGTAAAACAGTAAATTCCGTAAAAAGATTTTACAATACACTGACAAAGTCTGTTTTCGGGCAATTGAATAAGCTATGGTACAGACCGAGTGAAGCCGTGCTGCTAAGGAAAAGTCTTGAGTCTAAAACCCACGAACGTTTTGATATTGTAAACCGAATGTTAAATTTGACACAAAGCGTATCCTTGAATCCTGAAATCGAGAAAGATTTACCGTTCTTCTACAAGCAACTTTTCTTGAGAGAAAATAATTTTAATCAAGATCTATGGTACGGACGTAAAAAAGAACTGGAGGAGTTCAAAGTTGCAGTATCAAGATATGAAAATGGCTATCACGGGGCGATTGCTGTAGCCGGAGAAAGTCATTCCGGTAAAACATTTATGATTTCTCACGGAATAAATCAATATTTATCAGACTATGATGTTTTTTCAGTTTCGGCTCCTAAGTCAGGGTCAGTTTCAGTAGATGTATTTGAGCAGCATATATTTGATGCCGTTGAGTCTAAAAAATATGATACAGGGAATGAGCGATATTTGAAAATATTTAAATCCAAACTGAAAAAGGATAAGAGCCGATACCAAACAGTAATGAATAACCTTCCGAAAAAGTCGGTCATTGTTATTGAAAATATGGAACTTTGGTGGGAAAAAACGGAAAACGGAAGTAAGGTCATTCAGGAAATTCTTAAATTGGTTGACCAATATTCTGACAAATGCCTAATTATCATTGGCATTAATATGAATTCATTTCATGTGATAAACAAAATAAATAAGCTGGACAAACGATTATTGAATACCGTGTATTGTTCACCCGTGAATGCCGAAACATTAAAAAATATTGTGTCATTCAGACATCATTCGGGTTCCGTAAAATTTAAATTGGGAAAGAAAAGCCAAGACGATATGCGACCGTCAGACTATGCAAAACTTTTCGCCGGTTATTTCAAAATTTCTCAAGGAAATATTGGGCATACTTTATTTTCGTGGTTGTCAAATATAGACTCATTTAATAATGGGATTATACAAATGCATGCCCCGGTTGTATTTGATGACAGTGTATTTAATGAACTCTCGTCAGATACAAATATTCTTCTTTTACAATTTGTATTGCACCGGAATTTGGATTTTGAAAAGGCTGCTCGTGTATCTCTCATGGAAAAGGAACACTTAGATGCAACATTTTCTTTCTTGAAAAGAACAGGTTTTATTAAACAAGAACACGAGGGAATATACCGTATCAATCCGTATGTGGAGGGAAGTATTGTAAGGCATTTGAAAAGCATTCGAATGCTTTAGCTTGATTTTATTTGCTCTCTGTAGGATTTAAAAGCGATAGCTTTAACCGGTTAAGGAACAGAAATTAAATAAGCGATAACCTAAATTGAGCGATTATGTGCAAAGAGAACTGCCAATATGTTGAGAATAATAAAGTTTATAAAAAAAGTAAAAAAAACCTTTGGCCTTTGAATCTTTTTTCATAAGTCTTTTTAACTCAATAGATTGGTACTTATTGAAGCAGATAATCGCTTAATTTAGGTATAACAGTTAGGCGAAGTTATTTTGTTCTTTAACGACTTAAAAAATCTGCCAACAGCTCCGCTATTAAAGGATTCTTTAAAATTTTTTGCGAATGAGCAAAAACCAAGGACAAAAGAACAGAAACTTCTTGATTTTCGTTGCCTTTTTTGCACAATGTAAATTAAAAGTAAAACATTTAAATTTAAGCACCTTGAAAAGGCAGTGAAATTCAAGAAAATGATAGGTGCTTTGTTTTCAGTCATTTATTCGTCATCTATGTCTATGTCATCACATTTTATTGAGAGAACTTTTGCTAATGCTATTTTTATTTCTTCGCTTGTTTCATTGTCTATTTTGCCGATTTTTTTGACAAAACGATTTTCGGATACTGAACGAACTTGAAAACAGTCAGCCGATGATGTTTTTGTTAATTTGTTTTGTTTGTTTGGCTCAATTTTCACCATCCAAGGTGCTACTTCGTAACGGTCTTTCCAATCTGTGAGCGGAACAATTATTTTTAATGGCAAACGTCCTACTGCATTATCATTTACGATAATAGCAGGACGTGTTTTCTTTATTTCTGCTCCTTTTGTAGGGTTGAGATTTATTAGCCAAATTTCATTTTGCTGTTTCATAAAAGTTGTCAAAATCAATGTTAGTAAATAAAGTTAATTCTTTATTTGTTGCATACTCGTTGTAGAGCTGTTCTGCTGCAAGTTCCATTTGATTTTTGCTTTCCTTTTTACGAACCGATTTTATTATCATCTCGGCAATATACATTTGTCTTGAAATTGGCAACCTTTGTATTTCATTTATAATAGTATAAATTTGCATATCATATGATTTAAATAGTTTGAGTGTAGTTAAAAAGGTTAAAAATTGAAAGCTTGTAAAGTTAATTAATCGATATTCAGTAAGTTATATAAAATTAGTATATTTTAATAAACAGTTGGATATTAAATAAATAACACTTATAACTTTATACCTTTTTATACTGAACTCATAGTTTTACTTTTACGAAAATACTAAATTTATAATAAAAAGTCAATTTATCTTTGAAATTCCAAATAATTATTGAAAAATAATAAAATATAAATTGTAATAAAAACAATATATTTATCTGAAAATAAGTAATTTAAAACTATTTTATTATTTTTCATGAACGTGCTTGCACCTCAGCGCAGCTAATTATTCAGGGTAAGGTCGGGGTAACTATACAGGCAAGCAAAAAAAATACAGCCTCAATGCAACTATTGGCAGTAATTTTGTATCCTTAATAATATGACCAATTATTTGTCGTTATTATATTTTAAATGGTTTAATTATTTAATGATACAATACCTTGCTATTCAGCAAATACACGCTTTGTAAAAGTAAAATATTAACCGTTTAAAGTATAATTAATGTAAAAAAATACTAAAATGAAATATATTACAATACTTGCAGCATTTATTTTCCTCGGATTCAATTCAAATGCTCAATCTTGGAATTCCGGAAACTCATCAATAACGACCTCGTCAGATACAGGTGTACAGTGGGATAAAACTAACGCCGATTTAGGTGAACTTTTAATTGGCTCGGAAACCAATGTCCGGTTTCAAATGACCAATGTTTCGGGAAGAGCAATAATAATTACCAATGCCCAAGGATCGTGCGGGTGCACACAAATAGTATATCCGAAGTATCCGATAAAAAGCGGAGAAACCATTGACATTACAGTTATATATGAAGCTGATGATATCGGAACCTTCAATAAAACGGCAATGTTGACCATGAATATTGAACAATCAAGGCAAGTTTTGCATATCAAGGGCTCGGTTAAAAATCGTTAACCGGACTAACTTTGAAACCCGCTTTTTTGAGTAAGTTGATAACTCCCGTTTCCCCCGCTAAATGACCGGCTCCGACGGCTATAAAAGAAGGTTTCGTTTTGATATTTTTTGATATTTCCGGAATCCAGTTCTTGTTGCGATTAGTCAATAAGCTGTTTTGAAAATCTATTGACGTTGATTCTTCCGGAATATAATTATGCAGACGGGTAATGTCTTGGTTGACATAGGCTTCTATCATTTGCTCGTACATCGTTTGAGATGCGGCCAATTGGTCTCTTATCATTTTAATTTGCTCTTTCATCGAAATGCTGTCTATTACAGCTATTTGATAATCAATTGATTCCAATCCAAGTACAGGAATATCTATTTCTATTGCTTTCTCGTTCAGGTAGGCTTCATATTGAACCGGGTTTTTAATTAAGTCGTTCAAAATTAAACTCATACTGTAAATGGGTTTCATTTTAAGACAGGCTTTGAATGTTCTGTTGCTTACTCCGAGGGAATCAAGCATGACAGCTGAAAAATTCCGAAACTCCTCTTCAGACATGTAATCTGATATTTCCATTCCGCCGCCAATAAATGCTTTTTTAGCTATTTGTAATTGCTTTATGAGAGGAATATTGATGTCAATCTCCAAAATTAATTGTTCACAGCGGCTTAATACGGCATTCATGCTATCCGTAAACAAAAAATCTTGTTCCGGAATCATGTGCACCGTTCCGAATAAATAGGAGGGTTGAACAGAAGAATCACCTTCAATTTTCCAAAGTAGTGAATTGGCCAGCCTGTCTTGAGCGTTTTCTTGTCCGAATATAAAAGTGCTGAGAAAAATTGTGAAAACAAGCGATGAGAAAGTTTTAAGTGTCATAGAATATTATTTATTTGGGGTTTGAAACGGCATAAGCTCTAAAAAGTTTAAGCAACTCAAGTTGAGTTCCTGAGAATTTTTCTCCGGAAATTAATTTCCAAACCCGGCATGATTGCTTATATATATTTGCCGGAGGATAGAAATGTTGTCTTGAAAAATTAAGAAACTTTACAACTTTAAACGCATCAAATATATTAAAAAAATGCTTTTCGAAGCGTTTAAGATTGGGACTTATTTTATTCATGTGCTTAATATCTTTGGCAAAATTTTCATTTTCCAAGAAAGCAGCCATACTTTTACTTCCGGGGTTCACGGTATCGCCTGAACCAAAAAGCTCATGCCTTTTATTCAAAAATTTTTGAAGATCGAGAAATGCTTTAAAATCATAAGTTGGGTAAGCAGACATGTTCTCCTTTCGCATGTCTTTTATTGCAGCACCTGTACCGAACGGTACTCTGTTACTTGCTCTGGAAGAGGGGAATACAACGGTTTCGTTCAAGTCATGGAATTTGCCGCCTTTAATTATTTTATGTAAGAAATAAAAGTCTTCACCGGCCTTTCTTTTATTCATTCCGCCCTGTTTTGCATAACTTTCTGCTGTAACTGCAAAACTCGAACCTACGGTTTGGTAGGCATAGGGGTAGTTGATGTATCGTAAAGCTTGGTTGTAGTACCTCAAATGTAATTCATAGGAGATTATTCTGTCATAATCGACAGAGGAATAATTTTCTCCTTCAATTTCATGTTCATACCGTATGGATACCCCCCGGGGTTTATTATTCTTTAGAAAGAAATGTTCAATAGCTCGAAAATAATTTTTATCTACCGTACAATCAGCATCAGTACATGTTATAATGCCTTGGGGTTTATTTATTTGGTTGTATATTGCCACAGCGAGGTCCATGCCCGATTTTCGAGCCAATCCTACACCGGCATGTTTTTTCGGCTGATTATTAAGGTAGAGAGTTCGAATATTAAAGGGCGAAGTATTGGCTTGAGCAAATGATTGCACCTCATGATAACTTTGTTCGTTTTGTGATTTAACGGTCTTGGGAGCATTTTCGGAATGGTTAATTACAACAATGATTTCAGCCCTGTTCCGGGGAGGGTGGCATGATGTCACAGACTCCAAACATTGAAGTAAGTTGGGTTCATCAGAAGCCGGTATAACGGTGATGATATTTGTGTCTTCGGGCACAGCTTTAGGAAGATTTTTTATACTTGTTTGAAAGCGTTTGAAATAGAAATTTGCAAATGACATAGTAAAATATTAAAAAGAAAACAGATACCTATGAAAGATACCTGTTTTGAAAGATTGTTTGATACATCAAGGGGCTATTGTTCTGTTACTCATTGCCTTCTGATTCGTCTTCAGATTTCTTCGGACTGTACCTTTTATTTAAACCGTCTATAATATCCGGCGTAATGTCCATTTGTTCTTCAGCATATAATACAGTACTACCCAGTGTATCATTTGTCATAATCATATCGAAACCGTAGT
>JAYEIA010000347.1:0-4596 GCA_034659855.1 Bacteroidota bacterium | reverse complement strand
AAAGAATAAACCACCATACCGGTTTACCGACAATTTCGAGTAACACAATTAAGTTATAAATAGGAATAATTGAGGCCCAACCCGGTTTTCCGGCTTTCTCAAATATTTTCCAAAGCGACGCAATCATAAGAACGATAATCGCTAAATAAATAATAACACCTACAGTATTTTCCATAAATAAAAGTTTAATGAATTATATACCTACTCTGTACAGTTTTCGGCCTCCCTGAAGTTGATAGTTTGCAAAAGCACTCCACCAATTGCTAAAGCTATTAAATTTTATTGATATTCGAAAATTTTATTGATCTAAATTTAATCATTACGCAGCTTTCGATTGATTTTCAGAGACAGAACCTCAGCCAAAATAAACAGAAGTGCTGCTATTATAAAATAATTGCTCAAATCTTTAGCAGTGTTTACTTGAGACAGCCCGGCAAAAAGTTTTAGTCCGGCATCCGAATTTACCGAGACCGATGTAAATTTCTCTGCCGCCTTCTCCAATTCACTGATTGTGAAGCATTCCAATTCTGATTCCTTTCGTTTATAATTAAACGAAATACCGGATAACTCTTCATTGCCCTGCGTTACGAGGTAGTTACCGGCAAAAGGCGGAATATGAGCCAATGAAAAACTCTTGCGACTGTTGTCGCCCACTTTTTCGGGAATATAATCGACTCCGAATGTCTTATTTCTAATATGTACCGGGCTTTCTAAGCTTAAATCAAGATTTTCTGCCTTCAAAATATTGGGATTCCCGAAATAAAAATAATAAGGTGAAGAATATCTTTCCAACAAAAACATATTATAAATCGTAGGCACCCAAAGGGGGTGATAAACTAAATTCCCGGCCTGTTCATCGGCCGATACCGAAAATATATAAACCTGCCCTTGTGTATAGAACGTTTTGGATAAAATGGGCAAATTTCTTTCATCTGACCACAACAGCTCTTGAACCGCTCCAATATCTCTTGAAAACTTAAGCTTGTTTTTAATTTGCGGAAGCTTTGGATTTTTCTGCTTTTTGTCAAATACCCCGGCGTATATTTCTGATTCATAGGCGACCGTCTTTATTTCTGTTCGAGACGTGTCTCTATCCGTAATCCTGCCGACGTGCAGCGGAGAAAATAACTCATTATAATCTTCGATTTCAATTTCGGGACCCGTAAAAACAACGAGGGTTCCTCCCTCGGAAGTATAATTTATTAACTGCCGATTGAGCCCGCCCGAAAGCTTCCGGACAGAGTTGAGTACAATCACATCATAGTTGCTTAGCTCAGCTGCCTTGAGTTGTCCGACGCCCGTTTGAGAAATTCTAAAATAATCTGAACGGCTGAATATCTCGGAAATATAATGTTCTTCCTTTGTATTATTAATAATCAGTACGTGCCGCTCCTCTTCAATATTCACCGAGAAATAAAAGGTATTATCGAAAGTAATCGGATAATCGCTAATTTCGACTCTCCCTTGTATCTTACCCGTTCCCGTATTTGTATAGTTCATAATTTCCGTAACGGTTTCGCCGGCCTTTATGTCAACACTTGCCGGCACTTTTAAGCTGTCGTTTAAAAACAACTTTAAAGGTACAGCTCGGTAGTCTTCCTCCGATCGGTTGCTGACACTTACGTTTATTTGCTCTTGCCCGGCGGGAGCTCTGTAGGGTTCATCAAACCAAACGGAATCAATGTATAAATTGTTATTAATTTGTGCCGAAAGCGGCAAAAAATTAATGGATAATAAGCTATCCTCCTCAAGATTAGCAATATCTGTCGTTGATTTTTGAAAATCTGAAATGACGAACAAATCGGTGAACTGTTTTGTATTCTCTCGGATACTGAAATGTTTCACTTTTCGCACGACATCGTATAATTGACGGGTATATCCGCTTATTTCCGTATCGTATATAAATTCTTCCACTTGCGCTTTAGAAGTTAAATGTTGGTGCTTGGCTTCAAAATTATTATTCAAAAATAAAAATTTCGTATTTTCGGGATAGGCTTCAACTATCCGGAGGGCCTTTTCTTTTGCTTCCTCGGAGAGTTTTCCGTTGGTTCCCTCGGCTTCGGTACTGAATGAATTATCGATGTATATTGCCGTGATTTTATTTTTCTTGTTCACTTGATTTTCTGTGGGAATGTAGGGGCCCGCAAAAATAAAAACCAAAGCTGCCAAGGTGCCCATACGCATAAGAAGTGTAAAAATATTTTTGAGCTGCCTCACCGATTTATCTTGAAATTTGATTTGTTTCAGAAATGCGACATTACTATACAACATCGGTTTATGCCTTCTGAAATTAAACAAATGAATAATCAGAGGAATTACCAATAAGGACAACGCATAGAGAAATTTCGGATATAAAAACTGCATGCTCGGACTGAAGTTCAGATGTGGTTTTGCACAAGGTAAATAATTCTATGACAAATTATTATCACGGTTTACCCGTTTGCAAATATCAAATATGGAATCGTGCCACGGAAAGGCCCCTCGTAAAACATCATCAAATATATTGTCAGGGTTTTCAGCTATTTTTAAGTAAATCGGACCGAGTTCCTTTATTCCCTTTTCCAGAAACTCAACAATTTCCTTACTTTCCGTGAATTCAGAAATTTTCTTGTATCGCTGGAGTTCGACACCTTCACCGCCTCTAAAAGAAGTATATTCAGACTCTTTGAAATACCAATCTTTGAGCTTAGTTTTAAAAAACTCTGCATATTTTTTTCTGAGCTTTTCATTCAAACCGTTTGTTCGTACCAAGATGTTCATTCCGACTCGGTCGTAGTGGTGCTCGCCCTTTTGCTTAAAAAAACCCAGGTTGAAGCCGAAAACATAAGTCATATCTCCGCGAACATAAGCCAAGCCTCTAAAATGCCATTCTCCGGAAATTCTTTGATGCGTATAAGCTCCCAAATTTTCTTTAAAAATCGGCTTCACCGCCTTGAATATTTGTTTTATTGTAAGGGTATCAAGTTTTAATTCCATAGTAATATTTTCTTGAGTACTAAAGTACAAATTTTATCTTAATAATATAGTTTTTGTCAAATATTTTTAGCAAATATTAGATTCGAACGGTTTTAAAATAACATTCAGTTATACCCCGCTAATACCTTGCCAAAGTAATAAAAATACATAGGGATTGTGATGAAATAAATTGACAGTTTTAAACGAAGTTATTTTGTTCTTTTACAACTGAGTTCAGTTTAAAAAGTTATAAAGTTGAAAGTTCGTAAGGTTAAAATGCAAAATATCAGCACTTTATGTAAAATTACGTGATTTTATTAAAGTCTTGATATTAAGCTATTTACACTTTTAACTTTAAAAACTTTATACTTTATAGACTATACTCACAACTTGAAAACACTACGAATAACGAGCTTTTTTAACGGATTTTCAAGATTTTTTGCGAACAAGCAAAAACCAAGAACAAAAGAACAAGTTTGAATAAACTTCACTTTTCACTTTTCACTCTTCACCTTTCACCTTTCACTTTTCACTCTTCACCTTTCACCTTTCACCTTTCACTTTTCACTCTTCACCCCTCACCCTTCAAAGAAAAAAGCTCAAAAAATTCAATCCCTGTAATTTATTTTATAACTTTGCAAAAAATACCGTTATGACAATATCAGAAAATCTTGAAACGCTCAAATCTCAACTGCCCGCTCAGGTAAAATTAATCCCCATTTCCAAACGCCAACCGAAGGAATTGATAGAAAAAGCCTACAACGGCGGACAAAGAATTTTCGGAGAAAACAGAGCACAGGACTTAAAAGATCGACATGAAATATTTCCGAAAGATATTGTTTGGCACTTTGTGGGTCATCTTCAACGCAACAAAGTAAAGTACATTGCACCCTATGTGCAGTATATTCATTCTGTTGATTCGCTCAAGCTTTTGAAGAAGATAAATAAGGAAGCCGAAAAAAATGAGCGAACAATTGACTGTCTTCTGCAATTTCATATTGCCGACGAAGAGAGTAAGTTCGGGTTTTCGCCGGAAAAGGCCGAAGAGCTTGTAAAGTCTGAGGCATACAAAGAAATGAAGAATATAAGATTGACAGGAGTTATGGCCATGGCGACCAACACCGATGACAAGGAAAAGGTGAGAAATGAGTTTAAACGATTGAAAACTTATTTTGACCAACTAAAATCAAAATACTTTTCTGAAAGCAACCACTTTAAAGAAATATCCGCCGGCATGTCGGGTGATTATAAAATTGCCGTGGAGGAAGGCTCTACAATGGTTCGCTTAGGAAGTCTAATCTTCGGAGAACGAAAATATTAACAGCTGTTCGTCGGCTGGGATAATTACTGAAAATTCAGCATAAAAAAAACCTTCAAAATTATTTTGAAGGTTTTTTTTATTATTTTGTGGTAAGACTAAAATCCGAAGGTGTAACCTACTGACAATCCAAAGAACATATTATTCTGCTTGGCATCATCTTCCATAGCTGTGCCCTCTTTATCTTGGAAATAATATGCTTTATTGTAATAATCACTGTCGTGATTAATAAAATTTGCAAATCCGTATCCAATATTACCTTCTACAAATACACCGGTAAATTCAGCACCTAAAATAAGATTTACTCCGTAATCTGTTTTATT
>JAYEIA010000346.1:0-19978 GCA_034659855.1 Bacteroidota bacterium | reverse complement strand
CTTAAAATAAAAGTTATAAAAGGACAGGTTGCGAATAATTCAAATTCAGAAACTACAAACTCATCCGACCCCAATGATTTATTCTTAACCGTATACATAAACAAAAACAAAGTTAATAAAGGAGAACATATTACCGCAACTGTCAAATTATATTCACTCATTGATTTAGTAGATATTGAAGACATCCAATTTCCGAAATATCCCGGGTTCTTAATAAAAAATATATTCACACCTGACAGAATAAGTTTAAAGAGAGAGACCTACGACGGAAAAATATACAACACGGCTACGCTGCGGAAAGATCTTTTATTTCCTCAAAAAAGTGGAAACCTTACGATAAAACCCGCAAAAATTGACTTGGTGGTCAGGCAAAAAACCGGAAAAGTCAGAAATTTTTTCGGGCAATGGGTCAATCGTTACGAAAATATCAGACGAACGGTAAAAAGTGCTCCGATAAGTGTAAGAGTTAGCCCGTTGCCGGGAAATCAACCGGATAATTTCTCCGGTCTGGTGGGTCGTAACTTTAGTATAAAAACAGAAATTGACAATAAGAATCCTGAAACAAATGAAGGAACAAATCTCAAATTTTCTGTAAAAGGTAAGGGAAATATACACCTGTTTAATCAGCTCAATATAAATATCCCTAAAGGAATAGAAACCTTTCCGGAAAATTCCGAAAATATAACTTATGATGAACAAGGGGCATCGGGAACTAAATATTTTGATTATTTATTGGTACCGGAAGCACCCGGAAAATTTCGAATTCCGCCGGTAAATATTTCCTATTTTAATACAAAAACAAAATCTTACCAAACAATTTCTTCTGAAGAGATAATCTTGGACGTAACAAAATCAGCCAATTACAGAGAATCAAATGCCGGAAATTATTCCTCAAAAATTTCGGAAAAACTCAGCAGTGATATTCGTTACATCAAGAGAAACCCGAAACAACTTACCAACGGCAATAAATATTTTGCCGGCAGTAAACTTTTCTATTTCCTAATAATACTATCCATTATTGCATTTACAGCAATTATCATCTATAAGAGAAAACAAATCAAGAGCCTCTCAAATATTTCGGAACTTAAAAATAAAAGAGCCGGAAAAATTTCAAAAAAACAACTAAAAACAGCAAAGAAATTGATGGCCGAAAATGAGAAAGAGCATTTATTTTATAAAGAAATTTCAACGGCTGTTTGGGAATATATTACTAATAAATTTAATATTGAAAAGTCTTCACTGACCAAAAATCATCTGAAAGAAGTATTTGAACAAAGGCAACTAAACTCAGAATTACTGCAAGAACTCATTAATATTCTCAACCAAGCAGAGTATGCTCAATACGGCGGAAACACATCTGCTACGGAAAAAAAACGAGTATTCAGTGACACAAAAAAAATTATTGATAAAATTGAGCAAAATGTTATTTAGAAAGCAAATACAAACCATCCTTTTACTAAGTATTCTATTGGCGACACAAGTACTGGCTGCTCAGGAAAATTCAGCAATAAACTTGCTTAAGGAGGCCAATACACATTATAAAAACAATGAATTTATTGAGGCAGAGAAAGTATATCTTCAGCTGATGAACTCCGGAATTTCAAGCCCTGAATTATATTACAACCTTGGAAATACATACTACCGACTCCAAAAGAACACCGAAGCCATATACTATTACGAAAAGGCTCTCATTATTGCCCCCGATGATAAGGATATTATTCATAATTTGAAGCATGCTAAACTCTCAATTACAGAGCGATTGGAAGAGGTCCCGAAGTTTTTTCTTCTTACTTTTACAAACAAAATAATAAACTCTCAAACTGCCGACTCTTGGGCCTTGTATTCTTTATTCGGGTTTCTTTTGATGCTGGCTTCAATTCTTATATACTTATTTAACAAAAGACGAAAATATAAGGTTTTGGGCTTTACCATGGCCATTCTATTGCTGGTTACAACAACTGCAAGTTTTATTTTTTCTCAAAACCGACTAAAAACAGAAACCGATAATCCGTTCGGGATTATATTTACAGAGGCCGTTGCCTTACGCTCTTCTCCCGATGAAACAGCAACTGTTCTTATTCGGGTAAGTGCCGGGCATAAAGTCAAAGTATCGGAATATTCCGGAAATTGGGCAGAAATTAAATTAAGTAACGGACAGGTTGGTTGGGTTCTGAAGACGGATGTTAGAATGTTATGAGTGCTTATAAAAAAATGAGTATGTAACAAATCAGGGGGAGTTGAGCATTTCAGCCGTTTCCAAGTCCCTGTCGGGACGTTGGAAAGTCCTGTCAAAAAACACTTTCCAACGTCCCGATAGGGACTTGAAACCGTGTAGATTATATATATTTACCCCCGATTTGTTACACACTCTAAAGAAATAAAGTTAAAATATTTTAAAGCTATATCCAATCTAAAAATTCTTTTTTTGAAAGACCTAATTGCTTTAATCCATTTTTTATAATAAATTCCGGGACCGGACTAATATGCGACTGAATTGTTATAGGTCTTAATAAATCCTTTCTGGTCCAGTGTTCGTGTCCACCACTTTTCCTATTACATTTACAACCTTAATCTTTTAAGAAATCTCGATATAACTTTAAAGGTACATTTCTTAAATGCTTAGTAGACATAATTTAAAAAGTTAAAATGCAAATTCTACATCTTCTCTGGAAACTTTATAACTTTTATTATTGACTATTTCGTTGTAAAGAGGATTAGAATGAACTAAATCTGAATCTTTTGGTGGATTATATTTTGGCTTCTTTTTTGAACCGCAAATTGACCAACCTAAATCTTTAAGAATTTTATCTAATGTTCGTTTGTTTGTAGTATATCTGAAAAATTCGTGTAATGCTTCAGAAAATGAATTTTTTGCTTCTAATTCTGACTGACCATAACCGCTCAAATCTAAAGCAGGAGAATAAATTATGGTTACATTATCCTCTTCAAATTCAACTAATGAAAGACCTACATGATACTTTCCATCCCCAAAACCTAAATTAGCAGTTAATTGTATGTTAGACATAATTTTTACTTGGTTTATGGTTCAAAGATATAAAATAAAAAACTATTGCTAACAAGAGTTCTGTATAAAAAGTATAAAGTTTTAAAGTTAAAAGTGTTATTTATCTAGTACTCAAACAGTTATTAAACATAGTAATTCTTCGTAACTTTCTGAATATCAGGAGATTAACTTTGTAGGACTTCAATTTTTATCCTTTTTTAAACTTCACTCTAACGGTTAATTGTATGGTTAGTGGCGTGTTAAAAGTACTTAACTTTGGGTTTTGCAATTAGTGCCCATTAACTATACAAATTGTTGACAACCGGCTACCAATCTTTTTTATCGTACTCTTTTCATTTTTATTGGATCTTGTCTTGTTGGAAAAACATCAACAATTTCAATTCTATTTTCATCAGAATTAACCCAATAAATTATTTTGTAATTTGTATAAATCAAATATCGAAATTCTTGCTTGTGATTTTTTAAATATGGTTCTTTTTGCCCAATTTCCGGATGTGTTTTAAGAATATCGGGCTTATCACTTATTTCATCAACTACTTTTTCAGCAACTCTTTCATTTACATTTTCTGCATAATATTTGAATATGTTTTTTAGTTCAGCTTTAGAAAAATCTGTCCAGTGAATTGTTAACTCCATGTTTTAATTTCAGCTTTTAAAACACTTGATTCCGTCAAACGACCATTTTTTGAATCATCCATTGATTTCTCAATTCGTTTGTTTAATTCATCTTTTGACATAGATTCAAATTCATCATTTGAATCACTGCGTTTTAACTTTAGTAGTAGATTCTCAAATTGAGAAACAATATCGCTGTTTTGTAAACTCATAAATTTATCCAAAAATGTTATTTTTCTTGCTTCTAAATCCATTTTAGTTTGATTTTATCCAAAATTACAATTTTTTATATTACTTCCATATTTTTTTACATTTTTATATTTCTGCCGGTCTGTCCTGCTTGTTGCCAACAACGTATATAAATAATTGCAAAATCTGTGCTTAATTCAATTTATGTTTCTAATCTATTATACTTTGAACGGTTAATAATTTGACTTTTACAAAGAGTGTATTTGTTGAATAACAAGGTATTATATCATTAAATAATTAAACCATTTAAAGTTTAACGTTATATTACACGGAAAATTATATGAATTATTACACGCTACTTTTCATATACAAGACTGTTATTTCGGAACAATCCCGTAAATCGGCTAACACTCAAAAGCAAACTATACTTCGACTCCAAGCAATGCTTCCATTTTTTCAAGTAATTCATCTGTTCTGAATGGTTTACTCATATATTCGTCCATTCCGGAGTCCAAACATTTTTCTTTATCGCCCTCTAAAGCATTTGCAGTTACAGCAATAATCGGAACATGCATTGATGTACCTGCTTCGGTTTCTCTTATTTTCTTAGTCGTTTTAAATCCGTCCATAAACGGCATTCTAATATCCATAAGAATCAGGTCGTACTTCTTATTTTCGAGCATTTCTATGGCTTCTCTGCCGTTTTGTGCTACCTCAATTTCATTGACATATTTCTTTAAAGTAAGCACCATTATCTTTTGGTTTACCTTGTCATCTTCCACAAGCAAGATATTTGAATCTTTTGTTTTTACGGCCTCCTGCTCAGTCTTTTTATAAGTTGTATCTGCATCACTTAAACTGTGAACTGCTTCAGTAGTTTTCTCAAGTTCCAGTTTTATTGAAAACAAAAAGGCCGTTCCGCCTTCATCAGAGTAAATATTTAATTTTCCATCCATCTTATTTACCTGATGCTCAACAAAAATCAATTCTGCAATATCAATATCATACACATTATTAATAAAGTTTCCTAATTTGTTGTTCTCAATAACCTCCAAAGGTTCTTCATTCTGAATTTTAAACAGGACTTCACTTTCTTTCTCATTTGATGATTTTTGGCTCACGACCAAATCCAAATTTACCGGCCCTTCATTGGTGTTGGTATAGAAAAAATCAATAAGTCCGATCAATATTTGTTTCATGGTCGTAAGGTCGGCATAAACTGTCGAGGGCAATGAGGCTGACATATTTGTACTTATAGCTAAGCCCCGATAGTCACTGTTGTCAAACAAATTTAGTGTTTGTTTTAAACTCTTGTTAAAATTAAAAAAGGTTCGACGCTGCTTCTTTTTTAAACCTTTGACACCCGATAAGGAAGGTATGGAATTTACGATACCAACCAAACTGTCAACACCTGATTCGATTTCATCTATTAAATCCTCATTGTCCGTGTCTTCTTTTAAATTTAGTATTCCGACCAAATGCCCTAACGGAATTCTCATTTTAAACGACAAATCTGAAATTAGTTCATCTTTGGCATGAATTTCTTTTTTGTAATCCAAATACTCTTTCTCCGTACGGTTGGCTATTGAATCCGTTATTTTACGATAGGTCGCAACAAAAAACATGATGAATAAATAGATTAAACTAAACCTGACAGCGACTTCTACAGTGTAATTTTTCACAAAAACGCTTTCAATAGGAATCAGGAACCAAGTAACTGCAAACAGGAACAGCAAAACTGAATAAAGTTCCCCATTATCCTCAGGGAATAACAGAATAGCAATAATCGGAAATAGCCCAAGCCAATGAAGAGCAACATCAGTCTCTCCTCCGGTAACTAAGAAAAAAAGTGACAGCACCATATTCACAGACAAAACCATATGGCCCAGAATACGCATATTTACTTCACTAACTTTATAATACAAAACAATCCCTACATTTAATATCAAATAAGTCAATAAAATTAAAGCCATTTGAAAGCGATCTTCTGCAAGCAATATAAATATGGCAATTAAACTTGTTACTATTGAAAATGTGAAATAGCTGGTCAGCAAGACACTGAATAGATAATTTTTCTTTACTGCAGTTTTATTATTTTTCTTAATATAATTTATCAAGATTTCAACAACTTTCATAGGCGTATTTTTAAAATGAAAATTAAATATAAATTTTTATATTTAAATAATAAATTATTTTTGACGAATACATCAATATTCATAGTGATTGCCATTCGCTTTTATATAATATATTTTATACATTGTTCGTTTCTAAAGCAAGAATACAATAAATTTTCATCTTCCGAACAAATTAGTCTGAACTTATATTTTTATGCTACATTATATTTTTACACTCGGTTTTCTTTTAGTCCATACGTTGCTGTTGGCTCAAAGTGATACTCTAAAATTAGAATTTACTGCGTCCGATTTTAAATTCGACAACGGACTGTTTCTGAATTTTAATATGGTCAAAAAAAACAAACCCATTTCCAAAGTTCAAATAAAGACATCTATTAACTATTCCGATTACGATTTTTTTACTCAACTCACAGAACAAAAAGAGATAACATTTTACGATAAACTTGGTGATTCTCAATCAGTAAGAAGTAAACATATCTGGGGATATTGTAACAACGGGGTTCTTTTTATTCGGTTTAACAACGAATTCAACAGAATTCCTCTGTTGGGTAATATTTCACATTTTACGGCAAACTATACTTACACGGAGAGAAACATGTCAAACTACTATTCAAACCGGTACAATTACTACGACAATCACCAAACAAGGACAGAATTAAGACAATATATTTTTGACATGGAAACCGGTCAAATTTATGATTTCAACTACCAATCCATGCTGTCTGTACTTTCCTACGATAGAGAATTACTTGAAGAATACGCCGCTCTTTCTAAAAGAAAGCAAAAAAAATTAAAATTTTTATATCTCAGAAAATTTAATCAGAACAACCCCATCAGAATTTACAAATAAACTCAAATTTTACAAAAATGAAAAAAACACATTTTTTTTTACTAATGGCAATTTTCTTTACATCAACGATATTTGGTCAACCCCAAATTCCGTCTGAAAAAGATTTAAACAATTTCTATAATTCCACCACCTACGTCTTGCTAAATAATAATATGTTCGGGATGTACAACAGCAGCATAAGATCAGCTGCAGATACCTACTGGACAATCACTCCGCACAAATACATAAACAAAGATGACTATAAAAGAAAAAAGAAATTTCCTTTGGCTTCATTTATTCTTCAAACAACCACGCATTTCAAAGATCAGGAAAATCTTGGTGTATTTACCTCTTTGAGTGTTTTGGGCGGGCATAAATCCGGGAATATTGATCTCATGCCCGACATGGCTACTCTTCCGCTGGCATACGACGATGTGGACTATGATGAATACGATTATAAAATGGGGCTGGCTCTGCGTTTTATACAAAACCATATTGAATGGCTGAAAGCAAACCCGAATGTAGAGGAGCAGATGTTATTTCAGCATTTCAGAAAGGCTCAAATAAAAACTTCCGACAAAATACTCTACATGAGAAAGTCTGAAGTTGAAGAAGAGCTTCGTTCTTTGAGCCAAATTCGCAATTACTATTCCGGCAAAGTAGTTTTTGCTTCGCCCGAGGAAATAAAAGAAATTATTGACTCTAAGGACGAAGATGCATTGATTCTTCATATCGTTGCTCCGGCTTCAAATCAAAGAAAATCGCTTTGTATAAAAATGATTATCAGTGCAAAGGATGCAAAATTGCATTATTTTGACTTTCACCAAATCAAAAAACGTAAACCCGGCAAATTCTTAAGTTCTGATTTTAAGACAATCAATGAATTTTAGACATTTTAAAAAAACCGTCCCTCAAAACTTTATTGGGGGTCGGTGTTTTTAAGGAACGGAAACAAAATAACTACACCTAACTATCATAATTTATTTGGTATCCGTTCCTAAACAAAGCATATTAATTCCTTTTTCAATCTACTTATTTGACATATTTCAACAAGCTCACTTTAACAACACGCTCCGCAATTTCAGCCTCGGATGAAGCCTTTGAATCTCCCCATGATTTAACTACAATGCGTTCTTTTGAAATATTCTTCAACATGAGGTATGACCGCACACTTTTGGCTCGTTTCATCGACAAATATTTATTATACTTACTATTGCCGCTTTTATCGGTATAACCTTCGGCCACAGCTGTTAATTTCGGGTTTTCCTGTAAATCTATTGCAAGCTTGTCAAGCGTCGAGTGATACTTTTTCTTGATAACCGAGCTGTTCATATCAAAACTTACAATTACCGGATATTCAACTTTAAAATCGGTCTTCTCTGCCTCGTTCTCTTTATTCAATAAAATCTCTTGCTCTTCTTTTATTTTATATTTGAACACTAATTTTTGCAAACTGTCACTTCTATCTTTTAATGTTTTAAACTTCGGTGTTTTCTCCACATCATATTTATCGGGCACTACCCTGTTTTCATCAATTAGCTTTTGATAATCGGAAATTAATTCTTCTTCTGTTTCTTTTTCTTGCAAATTTGCCCTTTGCAAACTATCTATAACTTCTTTGAGCTCTGCAATTTTAGCTTTATTCTCTTGGCTTAGTTCATTTTTTACCTCACTGTCGGCTGCTGTTTCCGGTGTTACGGATAAAGAGTCATTATCCGGGTTCATTACCGTTTTCATACTGTCTATCTGAAATTTCAAACTACTGAATTCTGAGTCAAGATATGCTTTTGTCGGATAATTCGAATCGCTCCCCGAATCGCCGGCTTGTTGCATCGCCAATTGATTTTTTATGGCCGCCAATTGGTTTTTTATAAACATAATATCGGCATTACTCGAACCGGCAGAAGATACAGGAGTTCCGATATTGTTCCCCCCAAGCGGTGTATCATCAGCATAATCCGTCGTCGATTCATAATCTGAATAATCCGTATAATCGTATGCTGCGTTCTCAACAGAATCTACGGCAGAGGTATCCGGAACAGTATTGGTATTGGAGTACAAACCGGCGTTCAGCAAATCAATTTGTTTTTGCAAGTTTGCATTACTTTGTCTAAGCTCTTCCAATTCGCTTTCCGTTTTTTCATTTGCCGAATTTGAATAGTCGGACAAAGAACTTTCGTTAATAGTTTCCCAAGTCGTACTGCTGTCCGCTCCCACATATTTTCGAAGTAATTCAGGATCGGCTTCAAATTCAAATTGTTCAATATTTCCGGCATCTATTTTTAAATAACCATCTTTGAAACTTACCGATAATTTGGGAATCTCACTATCGACAGTCTCCCCGGCCTTGCGGTTAGCATTATCTTCTGTCTCGGTTTGGATATCGTTATCCGAACGTTCTTTTTTTGAAATGCTGTCCCGGGTTTGAATGAGCTTGTTTATTCGGGGTGATGCATATAATTCAGGGGCTTTATATTTCGATTTCACTTCCGAGAAATAATAGCTCAATCCTATTTTAAATAAAGACTCTGACTCCGTTTTCCAATCGGAAAATATTTCTTTGGGATACATCAAGTCAATTTCAGTCGTGAGTGCCAATCTGTCACTCAATCGAAATTTGAGCCCGTTATTAAAAGAATAACGCAGATTTCCGGTATTCACAAGACTTGTTTCTTGCCCCGACAAATAACTAAGCCCCAGCTCATGAAAAGGAGCAATAAAACTCCGTTTTTTCAACAACATGCCGTTATCCCATTTGTAGCCCAGCTGTATTCCTGCTAAAATATTATAATCGGATACTGAAGCTCGTGTGTATTTGAGATAATCAGCAGATAATCCGGCATACAGAAAATTATTAAGTCCGATTCGAGCAAATACTCCGACATTATAATCCGTCGTGGTGTATACAGCATCCAAAAGTATTGATGCAGAAAAATATTTTCCTGCACTCAATCCGGCCTGATATTTAAAAATATCGTGCTGTGCAAAACCTGTTGAAGTCATATTCAATTGAATAAACAACAAAACAACAAATGTAATGCTATTGTTTTTGATTACTTTGGCTAACATAAGTTTAATGTTTTTATAAAATAAAAATCCTTAAAAACCACTATAATATTCAAGCGGGCAGTACATCTCTGACAACGGATAATTTCGCAGGCAAAATATTATAATGACAACTTAAATAATTAATTTTTGGGATACTCAAAAGGTATCACTCCATAATTAAACGTCCAAACATGGCATGTGAATTATCTTTCTATCTCGACAAACCCAACCATAAATTGATTTCAAGACTTGCTCCTATAAACGGATACAGCAGAAGTTTATTCCCGTCATTCGTGGTTTCTTGCAACAATGTTGCTCCCAGATTGAATCTTACAAAATAAGCCGTTTTATATCCCAAAGCCAAATATAAAGGTTTTTCAATTATGGGCCCTGAAAGTATAGTTCCGTCAGAAAACTCCAACGGCTGCAACATAACTCCTGTAGAAAGTGAGGTTCTGCCCAAGAATCCCTTGTTAATTCGAGAATTACCCAATGGAAGTGAAAATCCGACATAGGGAGCCGACGCATAATTCATGCTTTTCAAACCACCGCTTTGGTATATTCCGGCATAACCTATATTAACAGGTATTGACCCTTGTTTCTCTTCTGTAGGGTAATCTATTAGTGTGCGCGTATCAACCAATTTATAAAAGTCCAATTTTGTATATTGTGTCAATTCATTTTCTAAAGAATTTTTCAACATTTGTACCGATTCCAAATAATACTCCACCTTTATTTGCTCTTCATTTGGGGCTATTGCTTTTTTATCCAAAAAATTAAACCGTGCTTTTTTCAAACGCATATTATCAAGAGCTTTCAAATGGTCTTTAATAATTTGCGAAAAGCCTGAAAAGCCGGATCCACCCTTGTCCTTATATTGTTTCATTCCCACTTCCGCTATACGATTTAATTCCTGATAAATTGTACGAGGATGTTTTGCCAATTCTACGGAGCGTTTATCTGCCGAAATATTAGCATCTATGTACGAAAATAAAGCCGTTTTTACCGCCCCGGTTTGTTGTTGCATTCCTGCTTTATCAGCTAAAGCATAAAATTTCAATCGAACAGTATATTTCGAACTGCTTCTTAGTTTGTAATTTACGGGAACTGAAAATCTTCCGGTTTTTGAATCCTCAGTCTTCCTGTAGTCTGCAATTATTAAGGGATTTCTGTCAATATTTGATGTTGCATACAATTCCAGTTCAACCCTATCTATATATTCCGGAATATCTCCTTCGACCATCCAGAATATTTCTGCCGGTAATTTAGCATTATTTCCGAACCAGTTTTTTTCATAATTATATTGCACGGACGAAAATTGTGCTTTGACAGAAATTTACACAAAAAACAGAATAAAAAGTATTAGTATATTTTTAAGTTTCATTTTTTAAATTTAATATTAATAAATATTTACAAATCAAAGATAATAATACATATATATATATATATCGTAAAGAAATTAATTTATTGTATTATTGCAAAATTAAACATCTGAATTATTCACTAAATACTATAAGTTATGACACTCAAAAATATATTAATAAGTTCAGTTTTAATATTCTTATATTCATTTTCCTTTTCGCAGCAACGAACGATTATCATTGACTCAACGGTTTTATATGACGGAAAATTGCGACCGGCACTTTCTGCCACTGTAGAAACTGAAGGCGAAAGAGATTTACGCAAATTTATTCAACATTACTACAAAAAGAAAGATATTGATTTCGACTATCATGGTAATTTATTGTCGGCTGTCAAAATTGCTGTTCCAGAATTATCACAACAAACCATGGACTTATACATTGAATTGATTCCTAAAGGAGAAAATTCAGCGACCATTAGTTGCATGATGCGATACGGTTACGATATATATATTGAAAAGGTAAATTACCCTACGGAATATCTGAAATTAAAGAAGTCGTACGCTTTGATGATTAAATCTTACCTCCAAAGTTTTTATGAAGATGAAATTGATGATCTTCAAGATGAATTAAAAAATGTACAAAAAGACAAGAAAAAATTAGTGATGCATATAAGAAAAGATTCAAGGAAAATGGGGAAATTGAATAAGAAAATCTATAAAAAACGAAAAGATATCACTAAAACGCCTGAAGAATCTAATGAAGTTAAAATTGAAGTACAAGAACTTGAGAAAGAATATAATCAATACGAAAAAGAAGTACAATCCGGAAATAGTAAAGTTAAAATTATTGACAACCGCATTCTTGAAATCAACCAAAAATTACAAATTATTCAGCAAAAAATCGGCGGAATAAGTGTGGGCGGGTAACGTTAAGCTATGCGTATTTTGGGATTTTGAAACAATTAATTTTCAATTTACCACTAATTTTACTTAATGCTATAAGCCTCAATATCTACATATTGCCCAAATTACGTAAAGCCTTTGTTAGGCACTGGCGTTCCGTGTTTTCAGTCATTTTATCTTTCAAATTCACTATTATTTTCATTTCTTACAGTACGTTGGCAAGACATACTCTTCCCTATTTTCATCGGGATGTGTATGGCTTTATGGCTGGCTTTATTCTTTTTAACATACAGCTTTTAACAACAACTTCAATAAATAATTGATACTGAATTGGATTTTGTAGAAAATAGCAATTTCAACTAAAAGCTCATTTCTGCCCTGAACCGTATTCCGCCTTTGTCGGTAAAACCGGTGTTTATGTGTGTATTTCCCAATTGAAGGACATATTCTACTCGCAGAACTTTAAAAATATTTGTTAGCCCAAAGCCAATTTCTGCATACGGTATGTTTGTATTGTTCGAGTAGTAGGGTGGCAAATCAAATACGGGTTTGTACGCACTGTTTAACTCTCCGGCATGGACTTTCAATGAGATAATTTCTCTCAATTTTAATTGTTTAATCAGCGGTATCCGGTTAAACACAATGCCGCCTCCGTTCACATGCAGATGAGCATTGGCATATAAGTTATGGGCGAACGATGCAAAGTGTAATAAGTTGAACCGGTCTTTGGAATAGCCCAGTGATATGGAACCCACCGGTTGGTCTAACAGGTCGAAGGGGGCATTGCCAATTAAATAGCCGCCATTTACAATGTAATTCATAAACACCTGACCTTTGGTTAACCTCCCCTGTACAGAACCATGGAACTGAGCATATAAGCCGGCATCATTAATTTTCTGCCCGGGCTAAGGTTTGTCCCATGTCGATGTTTAAATGTAACACAGGTGTATTGCTGACATAATAAACACGGTCGAAGTAAAATTTATCATAAGGCTGTCCAAAAGCAAACCGTAAGTCCATAAGTACACCATAGTTTTTGTAAGTATTATACTCCGTAGTGTTACTGATAAAACGCAACTCCGGGGTGCTTGTGCTCGACAGCAAATACGGAGACATTTCAAAATGGACCTCATTATCGGCATTGTACTCCATTCTAAATTCGAAGAGTTCTTCTTCTTTCAAATACGGATTTTCTTCCCTGCCGGTGAACAAAGCAATAAAATTACCGTTGCCTTTGTTATTAGGGTTGTTTTTTATGAATCGCAGAAATTTATCCTGAGAAACCGGGATATAATCGTTGGAATAGTTGAAACGTAAAATAAACCTGTCGGTTGCTTGAGGTTGAACGACCAGATTTGCCCCATATTTGAATTCGTTGTTTCGGGTGCCATAGCCTAAAAACCCACCTACTGAAAAACGTTTAAACATCTGTTCGCTTGTGCGTAAAGGTATCGAAAAACGTTTGCCTTCAATGGTATTGGTGCTGTATATACCAAATACAGGGCCGATGTCTATTTTGCCCACATTAAAGTAACTTGATAACACCAGACCTCCAATTTTGTCGATACCTCTAATAATCTCATGTTCTTTTAAATTATCTACATGCGAATACGCCTTGGGCAATTCAGGATTATAAGCAAATTCAGGTTGATCTTTCCACTCGCTGCCCTTAACTTTATCCGGAATTTCCGAGGTAGAATACTGAACATGTTTTCTGATGAGCCGGTTTCCTATAGAAACATTGTTTTCGCGTTGTGAACTATGCGTTGAAACAGAATCTTTATTTAACGACACTGAAAGGTTTACTTCAGTGTTTTGTGCAAGATAAAACCAACCGCCGTTGAATAATTTTTTATATCGAACATACCCTTTAAATCCGTTTACAAAATTCAGATTGGCAGTTTGACCGATATACACATCAATTGCAGTTAATGCAAAACTCACGTCTTCAATAGTAAAATGGCCGGAAAACAAGGGGTCTTATTTTTGGGGACAAATGAAAAATGATAGTACTTGCTGCTGTCTGTGAGAGTACTGTCGTTCAGGTATATCTTGTAGTGCAACAGAGCCAAATTGTTCAATGGAGAAATAAACCCGCGATCCATAATATTTATCTGGTCTTTATAGAAGTCCATATCCGCAACTACATTGTTTAAAACTACACTTTCAAGGGTTTGTTTAATACGCGGAAAAATTCCTTCATTCTTTTCATAAACAATATATACACTATCGTTGGAAATAATTCCGGCCTGTTCAGACAGATAAACCGGCGAAAACCGCAATGTCTGATTGTCCATTTTTACTGTTACATCATTCAAATTGCCAAACGACCGGATTATCTTTGAGATAGAGTCCACTGCAAGATAAACCGTTTTTGTTTCCAGAATATTGTAATTGTGAATATCATATATCTGTTCCCTGTTTTTCTTTTTGTGCTCTTGTATTTTATTAAACAGCACTTCAGCACGTGAAACTCCCGGTATGATTATAATTTCATCAAGTTCATTTACCTGATTAATCAAATAAATATTCAGGGGAATTTCCGTGATTTGTTTGGCCGGAATTTCTACCATTTGATAACCAAGAGAAGAAACACAAAGCGTATCATTGTCAGAGATTGATAACTCAAAATAGCCATTTTCGTCCGTCGGTGTACCCGTAGAAGAGCCTTTAATCCATGCACTGGAAAACGGGATAGGCTCATTTGTTCCTTTATCCAGCACATACCCTGATATTTCCCTTGCACTACTGTTAAAACTGACAATGGTCAGTATAAAAGCAATAGCGATTTTATGTATCATCATAACAGCGTCCTTTCTAATTTTTATTTTTTACTAACCAGTACAATCCTTTTACACCTATTTTTATGTCATCAAGCCAAAACAGCACAACTGTTTTTTCGATATAAGCCAGCAAACCCCAGCCCAGGGCGATGTAAAACATCCATGCGTAAAAGCCGAAAACAAAAAGTATAAAAAAGAAAATGCCTTGTATATAACCTGCCGAAACAGCCGAGTATAAATGCAAGCCGGGAATTTTGCCAAAGCGGAAAAAAGAGACAAAATAGCTCAAGATAAATACACTGAGGAACAGATATAAAAACCATGCATGAGGTTCGATATCTGTCCATTTAAAAACAAATAAACCCAGAATTGCCATGGAGTAAGTGCCGATATCGGCGAGGTTATCAAGTGCTGCGCCAAAATTAGTTTGTAATTTAAAATATCGGGCAATGCCCCCGTCGAGTACATCGCTAATTAAACTTACAATAAGTAATATCACAAACCAGTTTTCACGACCGGTGAGCGCCATGAAAAGGATAACAGGAAATACTAAAAGACGGTACAAACTGATGAGATTAGGAACGTTTAAAACGTTTTCTCCTTTTATAATTATTTTTTTCATTTTTATATTTTTAATAAATTAAACTTAGAAGTCAAGACTATAAGATAGTAGCATGTATTAATGCTCCGGAACCATCTCCTTTTTCCTTTTTTGTGCGGCAAGGTTTCCGATAAAATATTCCAGCATTTTATAAATCGAATTTTCATTTACCTCCTGCCCGGAAACTCTAAGGATTTTGTCTAAGTTCTTAGTGTCTAACTGCAAATTGGTGTCAATGTAATTTCCGGTAAAAGCCATGCCTGCGAAGATCATTCGTTCCAAAGCGTTCATTTTGCGGCGTTCTAACTGTCTTTTAGGAACAATATTTACAGGTAACAACTCGCTAATGCTTTTTATGATATGACTGTTTTTTATCTGATTTTTGGCGATGAAATTCATTATTGTTGGTACATATTTTACTTCCACCGTCCGCATCAGATAATTTACAACCGTGTCTATTGGAATTAAGTTCTGGGTTGAAGCAGGATTAAAATGCACCCGCACTGTTTGGTTAGGATGCCAAGACGCCAGCCTGTGCATCCGTTTTGCAAAATCAAAAATGCCATAATCTGTTTTTGTAACACCTGTTTTGTTGTTGCCTACCACTTGCGACAAGCGTATAACATGTCCGCTCATCGCCTCTTTTTCTATATGTTCTTTGACTACATTTTCGGCAACGCGTTTCGATTGTTCATAATAATTCCGAAATTTCTCTATGCTTTCATTAGGGTAGAATTTCTCCTCGAAACGTCCTGTAAATTTTCCGCACGAATAGGCCGTTCCAATATAAAAGAAGCGCGAATTGCCTTTAGCATATTTCAAAAATACATGGGTTGAATTTTCAACACCCATAACATTGGTTGCAAAAATTTCATCTTTCGATTTAAAATCGAATTTCAAGCTAGCGGCAAAATGGAAAAAGTCCACCTCTTCGCTAAATATTTTCTCTAACTCTTTGGTCGGAATTAAAAAATCTTCACGTAACAGCGAGTAGGAAAATACTTTCAGGTTGGAGGTATTTACATACGCACCATCGTTAATTTCGGTCAACATATTTATCATTCTGTCCTCAGATGAAGCTTTAACGCCGGGACGAACAAGGGCTACAACTTTATAGTTTCGTTTTAATAATTTATTGATGAAATTAGAGGCTACATATCCATTTGCTCCGTTGATAATAATTGTTTTCATAATTTATTTTTTTTAACTGTTTAAATAATCTCATATTATAGGAATAGTATTAAAATCAACACTACACTTAAAGGAATTGTGAGGTTGTCGGAACCGCGCCAACCAATCAATTCGGCAAATGTCCCTATTATGGCAATAAATAAAGACAACCAAAATGTTTTTAGGTCAAATACCTTAAAATGAAAATAGAGTGCAATAATGCTGATAATAAAAGCAGACACCAGAAATGCACCGGAACCCAAATACGTTTTTGCCAGTTTGCGACCAAATATTTTAATCTTACCATTATAATTTTCAATGTTAGTACCTAATATTGCTGCCATGGGGTCGCTAATGGCGAGTATTAACATGGGCAAGATGAACACAAACTTATTGTCAGATAAATCAGAAATGAGAAATGTGATATAAATAGATAACGGCAATAAATAACTTCCCACCGATTTACGGTCAATGTCGTGAATTGATTTTAATTGTTTAATCCGATGCGTAATAAAAAGAACAGCAAAAAATATACTCGCCAGAATTAACACGTACCAGTGCGAAGAAAAAATATAGGGAAACGGGACTACTGCAAGCGTGGCGGTAAAGTGTGCAAATTTCCGAGTGAATTCGCCTTTAACCTTGAGGCGACGATAGTTTAATTCATTGAAAATTAACAAAAAGCTGATTCCAACTAAATAAACAAATGAAAGTATAATTGTATTTCCCATTTTATTTTTTTTAAAAGTTTAAAATATATTCGGTGAATGCAACCCATGCCCCGGCTGCAATGAAACTGTCAAAGCGGTCAAGAAAACCACCATGACCGGGGATTAAATTGCTGTAATCTTTTACATTAAATTTTCGTTTGTAAAACGAGGCTGCCAAATCGCCCGCAAAAGCAAAAAATACTACCCCCAGGCTAATTACTATTGTTTTTAAGTTGGGTTCTGAAAAAAGATTGCAAAGAAAAAAAGCGCTTATAATCGCAATAAATCCACCCCCAATTAAGCCTCCTAATGTTTTATTGGGACTGATTTTCGAAAACAATTTCTTGCGTCCGAAAAGTTGCCCTGTAATCTGACTAAAACTGTCGAAAATAGAGGATACAATGAATGTAAACAGGATTAGTTCTTTTTGCAAGTTGCCAAAAAGCAAAAAACCTGTTGAGAGAATTCCGTAAACAAGGAGCAAAAGAACGTAAAACCGGTTGTTCCTATAACCCGATTTCCGGAACAGCCGGAACATTTCAAAAAAACCCACTCCAATTATTAATATTGATAGATACCGAAATACAAGTGGATTGATAATAATGCCAAAAAACAGGATATTGATGATAATGAAATATACACCAAATTTAGTATAGCTTTTTTGTGCAACTCCGGAATCCTTTTTTCGATTGATGATATAGAAACCTATCCCTCCCATAAGAAAATAAATAAGAATTATATAGTAAATCGTTTGTATCATATTAAATATCTTATTGTTTTGTTTAGTCCATAATCATTAAAATCCCCAATACAACCATTACAGCAGCATACAAATACCTTAGCTTATTTTCCGATTTATCAATTTTTATTTTTGACAAGTATTTGGGGCCGATTACTGCTCCAATCACCGACCCCGCAGTTAGGAAGCAAATTAATGTGAGGTCGATTTTTCCAATTAAAGCGTGTGCACCAACAGCAAAAATGGTATTGCTTAAAACCACCAGCAGCGAAGTTCCGATTACTAATTTAAAGGGCAAACGAATTGAAAACAGTCCAGTCAAAATTGGTGCTGTTCCACTGGTTCCGAATGTTCCTGTTATCACTCCGGCAAAAAAACCAAAATTCGAACTCCGTATATTTCTCGAAAACCCTGTTAATACCTGTTTTTCTGTTTTATTGTTTTCTGCACATTTCTTCCTCCGGGTAGATATAAAAAGATTTGATGCTATTACTATGGAATAAATTCCAAAACTGATTTTTAGTTGGTCGGAGGTTAAAATATCTGTAATTGATGCACCAATAAATGCCCCGAAAATCCCGGCAACCGCAAATTTTAGCCCCATCATAAAATCAATGTTTCCTTTATGGAAATGCCCCAGCGAACCAACAATGCAAATGGGTAAAGTAGCTGTCAGCGAAGTAATTACCGCAGTTTTGACAGGTACTCCAATCAGTATGGTAAGTATCGGCAGAATGAAAAATCCACCGCCACCGCCCAAAATTGTACCGAACAAACCAATCAGTAACCCAATCAAAGGCAAAAGGTAATAAACGGGTTCTATTTGTGAAAATTCAAACATTAATTTTACTTTTTATTATTCATTTACTCGTATTAACTCTACCGTTGCCAGTGTATGTCGCATAGTCGCCTTTTGTAATACTCCATTTTTATAGAAATACCTGTTAAGCAATTCTCCTTTTTCATCTTTTATAACATAAATGTGATTGCCCTCCGGAGAAATTTGTCTCATTTCCGCATTCCTCTCTTTAAATATTCTCGTTATTCCTTTGGGTTCATTAAAATATATTAAACTCCCACTATAAATAATTAACTCTTTAATAGTTGAAGTCTCCCCATCTATGGTAAGTATGTATCTTTTGTTCACATATTTCAAATTCATAGTGGAGTTCAACTTTCCATTTTTATAGGTTTTAACTTTTGCTTTTTGTAAAACTCCTTGTTTGTATTCTGTTTTCTGAACATATTTAATCCGATAGGAAAAAATAAAACCTATCTCTACCTCTGTAATCGCATCAATAGTTACATTACCATCTATAGTTTTCTGAACCACAGAGAACTCACCAACATTTGAACCAAACATGTATATTTTATATTTGGCAGTTAATGTTACCGGTTTTGCGGTTACGGAAGTAAAAAAAACAAAAACAAACAACAGAAAGAATACACTTTTCATGTGCTTATTCCCCTTTTTTACAGAACAATCATTATTCGCTGTTAAACTGTTTTTGGGCCATTTTATTTTTGATAATTGCTTCCTATTTTTCCTTATGTCCATTTTATTTATATTTCTAAAAATTATTGTTTTCGTATTCACTTTCTTCTAAATCTGATTGAAAAATCGTATTGTATTAACTTCATTACTTGCGGATAATTAATAGAAACTAACTAACTTGTGTCAAAAAAAAGCTCATCAGCCCTGAGCCCTTTTTACTTTCAGCACCTTACAACAATTTTGTTTGCGTTGTTGGTTTTGGTGACTTTATGACTAAAATTCTTACATTGCTTTCAGAATTATTTGACAAGCAATGCACAATATTCTTTGGGCTTTCTGCCAAATTGTCTTTTTCGACTGTAATTGTTTCATC
>JAYEIA010000345.1:0-4685 GCA_034659855.1 Bacteroidota bacterium | reverse complement strand
CGCTTAAAATTAGTTATTTTGCATTTTGCCGGATCCAGTTTTTCACCGTCAATGGTTATTTTTATTCCTATCCAGTTGGGGGCATTTAATACTTTGGCAAAATATTCGGGATACCCATTCTTCCACCAGCCCACTCTGGTTTTGTCCGGATAATAAATACCGGAAATATAATTGCCTTGCAGGCTGTCGCCTGAATAGTATTCCTCAAAATTCGCTCTTTGTCCGAATTTTCCGTTCCCCAAGCTGAATATGCTTTCCGAAACTTTATTATATTCCGGCAATAATCCTTCTTCTATTATCTCCCAAGGATGATGGTTGATGTATTGTTTCATTTTTTTTATTTTTATTTTTTTTTCCGTATGAAATATAACCAACCGAACAGCTGTACGGCGGAGCAGGGAAAATATAAATCTTAATTTATTGTCTTAAATCCGCAAGTCTAACATTAAGCTCCTGAATAACAGTCGGGTGAAGACATCCGGCCGGTGCAGTCTGCAAGTTGCAGGTGTTTTCACCGCAAGCGATTACTAAAAGACTTACGTATTTAAGGTATTAATAATTTCAGAAATATCAATACTCACAAATCCCGGCAAAATATAATCGGCATCTTTCAATATATTTTCATCGCCAATCCCCACGGCATGGAAGTTTCCGGCTTTAGCGGCTTCAATACCGGCTTGTGCATCTTCAAAAACAATGCACTCTTCCGGTTTTAGTCCCATTGCCTCTGCTCCTTTCAAGAATACTTCAGAATCGGGCTTGGCTTTTTTTACTTTTGTGCCGTCTATAATGGCATCGAAGTAGGATTCTATCTCTACTCGTTTCAAAATTCGGACTGCATTTTTGCTTGCCGAACCCAAAGCTACCTTTAAGCCTTTATTCTTTGCTTCTGATAAAATTTTTAAAGCTCCGGGCAAAATTTCACCGGGCTCCATTTTATCTACATAGGAAACATATTGCTTGTTCTTTGATTCAGCCATTTTTAATTTTTCGGCTTCTGAAACTCCGCTGATGTTACCGGTCTTAAACAAGATATCCAAAGAGGTCATTCGACTCACTCCTTTCAGTTGTTCATTATCTTTTTCGGTGAATTCAAAGCCTAATTCCGCGGCCAAATCTTTCCATGCTTTATAATGATATTTTGCAGTATCTACTATTACGCCGTCTAAATCAAATATTAATCCTTTAATCATTGGTATTATTTTTTCTGCTCAAAACAGCGATTTATTAATTTTCATCTTTAACAAAAAGCACCATAATTCCGGCAATTACAAGGGATACCCCACCCAAAATAAGGGCATAAATAGCCTCTCCGTCAAATAATGACTTTACGAGAAACCCAAGAATACTGGCCGCAAGAATTTGAGGAATGACAATAAAGAAATTGAAAATTCCCATATACACACCCATTTTATTGTTGGGCAATGAGCCGGTGAGTATGGCATAAGGAACAGATAAAATACTCGCCCAGGCTAAGCCTATTCCGATAAAGGGGGCAAGCAAAATCCACTCTGTATCATTAGTAAAGAATATGAACAGAAAACTTAAACCGCCTGCAAACAAAGCAATCATGTGCGTAATTTTACGACTTGTAGCTTTGGATAAAAATACAATGAGAAAGGCAAATACTGCAGCAAATCCGTTATATACTCCAAAACCGACTCCAACCCAGTCTGCACCGTCATTGTACTCTTTACGAATTTCTTTAAGTCGTATATATTCCGTAAATTTTAATTTTACGGTTTCCGGTAAAATTAGTTGTTGCTTCGCCCGAGCAGACTGAATAAAATTCAAAGTCTTATAATTGATATCAGCGTCTTTTTCTAAAGATTGTTTATTTAAATGAGTTAAACACTCTTCGACAGCATTTTCTTCAGTGCCGCTATAATTTTCTAAAGATGCTTTTAATTTTCTTGCTAATTTTTTTTCGTTAAAAATTCTTCCCGATAAAAAATATTTTACCGTAGTAACTTTAATACTCACCTCTTCACCTGAATTTATTTTTGACCGATAGCTTTCAAGATCCTCAGAAACCTCAGCAACATTTTCCGTTAAGGTATCGTTTTCCTGCATCTCATTTTGCAGAAAACTTACCATTTGACTGTCCACTTTCATATCAAATTTGTCGGAGGTTACTCCGGTTGTGGTATATATCCACATGGCAAAAAGTGCAAACCATGAAAAAAACTGAACAACAGACAATTGTTTCATTGTCAGAGGCATATTATTCAAATCATTAAATACCGATGTCAGACCGGAATCATTTTTTTTCTTCAGTTGCCATGCAGAATAGAATTCCATAAATGCAAACCCAATCAATCCGAGAGAAAGTATGTAAACTTCTTTCTCGGCTGCTACAAAAAGTAATACAATAGTTAAGATTACACCGATAGTAGCTGAAATTAGGCCTATTTTATTTGATTTTTGTATTTGCTGCTTTCGATCAGCCACCTCATCTGTTTCACAAACATCTTCTTCCTGATCGTCAAATTCTTTAAGTTCATCGGGAGAATATTCTTTTGTACTGAAAACGGTCCATACAACTGCTGAAATAAAAACTGAAGCTCCAATATAAAAGGAGAATTTTACCGAATCCGGGATAACCCCCTCCGGTGCAGTATTTGAAAAGCCAAACCAGTTGGTCATCATGTAGGGCAGAAGCGAAGCGACAACTGCTCCTGTTCCGATAAAGAAACTTTGCATTGCAAAACCTGCCGTTCTTTGATGGCCGGGTAACATATCGCCGACAAATGCCCTGAATGGTTCCATAGATACGTTAATGGACGCATCCATAATCCATAACATACCGGCTGCCACCCACAATACCGGTGAGTTTGGCATAAATACTAATGCCAAAGAAGCCAATATCGCTCCCACCAAAAAGAACGGTCTTCGTCTTCCGAGTTTACACCATGTTTTGTCACTCCAATGTCCGATAATCGGCTGTACAATGAGTCCTGTAACAGGAGCTGCTATCCAGAGTATGGGAATATCATCAATATTGGCACCGAGAGTTTCAAAAATTCTGCTGACATTGGCGTTTTGTAGGGCAAATCCAAACTGAATTCCGAGAAAACCGAAACTCATATTCCATATTTGCCAAAAACTTAATTTTGGTTTTGCTTTCATGATTTTTCTTTACAAAGTGAGATTTACTATGTATAAAAACAAGCAAAATTATATCTTAAATACCTATAAACAACAAAGTCTCGCAGGTTTGCGAGTTATTCGAAAAGAAATTACTTAATCAGCTGATGCAAATTTAAGAAATAAATTCGGAATTACATCAATAGAATTATGATTTTTTTAATTTTTGAGAAGACCCTCTAATAATAAGGTCAGACGAAATCACTTCCGTAATATAGCCCGAGTCTATCTCCTGCTCCATTCGGTTGACTAAAAGTTCAGCAGCTTTACTGCCTATTTTAAATCCATTTTGCTCTATACTGCTTATTTGCGGAGATGTAATTGTAGAAATAAACCCGTTGGTAAAACCAACCAAGAGAACATCTTCGGGGACCCGAAAATTAGAGTTCCTCAAAGCATTTAATACACCAACTGCCGTATGATCATTGACGGTAAAAATTGCATCGGGAATATTTCCGGATTGAATTAATTCATACATGCGCTGCTTGCCCTCTTCAAAATTATCGGCCTTAATTACATTTATCTCCGACGAATTGATTTTATGCTTCTTAAGAACATGTAAAAATCCGTCTCTTCGCCTGATGCTTATATCTAAGCTCTCCGGACCGGAGAAATGCAAAAAATTTGTACCGCCGTTCTCAATCAGGTGTTCTGTTGCAATTTTGGCTGCCGCAAAATCGTCAATAATTACTTTATCGGCAGCCATGCCTTCTGCAGCACGATCGAAAAACACAAGAGGAATTCCGAGTTCAGTAATTTTTTCAATATGTTTAAGGTCTTGAGTCTCTTTGGTCAGAGAAATGATAATTCCGTCAACTCTTCCGGCAAGTAATGTATCTACATTGTTTTTTTCTCGCTTTTCAGACTCTCCGGACTGACTAAAGATAATACTGTAGCCAAGCTCCGAAGCATAGGATTCAATACCGCTGATTACTGAAGAAAAGAAGTGATGTACTATTTGAGGAATGACAACCCCAATAACATGACTTTTACTTTCCCGAAGGCTTCTGGCCAAAGTGTTCGGTCTGTACTTCATTTCCTGTGCCAAGGCCTTTACTTTTTTACGCGTTTCAGCACTTATATCCGGGTGATCCTTTAAAGCTCTGGATACCGTAGAAGGGGACACATTTAAAATTTTCGCAAGATCTTTTATTGTAACTTGGTGTTTTTTCATTCTCGAAGTTTGACGCTGTTACTAACTTTCCAAAGGTAGCAAAAAGTTAAAAAAATCAAAAATAAATTGCAAACGTTTGCGGTGTCGTTTGCAGAAATAAATAGTCCTAATTATTTGAAAAGCAGAAAATTATATCCTATCTTTAAGCAATAAATCACGCAAAATTATATAATTATTCGAAAACTAATCAGCAAATTACTTTAAAAAATTGTTAAATTTTAAAATCTTAATTACATGAAACAAAAAACATTAATTAGTTTGATTTTGTTTATTTGAAGAATTTCTTGAACTAACAGCATGAAGAAATAATAAGGCATCTACAGTTTTTAAAGATACTAGCCTACAGTAGATTCCATTTTCTCTA
>JAYEIA010000344.1:0-20456 GCA_034659855.1 Bacteroidota bacterium | reverse complement strand
CGAGGCTTGTTTTGCAAACAACATGCTCAACCTCCGAAAATTTGAATATTATCTTGTAAAAGCCTTATAATCACTTTATTCAAAAAAGCACCTCTATTCTAAACTATAGCCATAAAATTATGATTCAGCTAAAAATATGTCGAAACTAAATATAACGACCAACAATTTCCTTGAAAAGAGCGTCAATATTTATCCCTTATGAATTATTTCAAAAAGTCATCAAAATATCGTGTAACTTTGGTCATCAAATGCACACGAGTTTTACCGTGCATATTGTGTTCCGACTCCGGATATAAAAAGTAATCGACATCTGTTCCGGCTTTTATCACGGCTCTCTTAAAATTAAGGCTGTTTTGCGGAACCACAACGGGGTCTTGATATCCGTGAATAACCAAAAGTCGTCCTTTCAGACTGTCTGCCTTATTGAGCAAACTCGTATTTTTGAATCCTTCCGGGTTTTCTTCCGGTGTATCCATATAGCGTTCGCCGTACATTACTTCATAATATTTCCAGTCAATAACGGGGCCGCCTGCAACTCCGACTTTGAATAGCTCGGGGTATTTGGTCATGAGACTTATCGTCATATACCCGCCATAACTCCAGCCGTGTACACCAATTCGATTTTTATCCGTAAAATCTTTGCTCAATAAAAAATCAATGGCTGCTTTTTGATCTTGCATTTCATATTTTCCACATTCTCGGTGAATTATGCTCTCAAAATCAAATCCACGATGAGCCGAACCTCTATTGTCAACTGTAAGCATCACATACCCCTTCTGTGCCATATAATAATTCCACAGGCGAGCACCTCCCAGCCAAGAGTCTGTAACAAGCTGTGCATGTGGCCCTCCGTAAACATATACAATGGCCGGATATTTTTTATTGACATCAAAATTCGGAGGTGTAATGAGGCGATAATACAGGTCTGTTTTTCCGTCGGCAGCTTTTATGGTTCCGATTTGCAAATCGCCCATAGCGTATTCTTTCAATGGGTTTTCAGCCTCTAAAATAACTTTTGACATTTTTCCGTATTCAATCACTGCAACCAGATTGGGAACGGTCTGACTGCTGTACGAATCCAAAATATACTTTTTGGAATTTGACAAAACCGTACGATGAGTTCCGGGCCGTTCGGTGAGCCGTTCAATCGTTCCACTTTTTAGGCTTAGGCTGTATAAGTTACTTTCTATCGGGCTGTCTTTTTTTGATGAGAAATACAATTTTTTGTTCTTTTCATCATATCCGGATATCCCGGTAACTGCCCATTCTCCGGCTGTGAGTTGCTTTAAAAATTCTCCTTTAGTACTGTACAAATATAAATGATTGTATCCGTCGCGTTCACTTTGCCAAATAAATTGATCGGCTGTTCCCTCCATAAAAAACAATGGGTTTTCGGGTTCTACATAGCGATCATTTTTTTCCTCAAATAAGGTTTTCACAAAGTCGCCGGAAGATGCTCTGTATTTATTGAGTTTCAGATGATCTTGCCCTCGATTCAAAACCCCGATATAAATATATTTCCCGGAAGGATCCCAGCTAATACTTGTCAAATATCGTTCTTTACTGAAATCTGTAACATCGGCAAAAACAGTTTTCCCGGTTTTTATCGAATATATTCCTAAGGTAACTTCTTCACTTTTCTCCCCAATCATGGGATATTTTATCGGATTGTGCTCGGCTATTCGCTTGGATACATCTACCAGCGGATAATCATCAACCATCGTTTCATCTTTTCTGTAAAAAGCAATTGCATCTCCGTTCGGCGACCAAAAATTTCCTTTGTCAATACCAAACTCTTGCCGGTGTACATAGGCATCTCCGTTTACAATTCCTTTATTTTGATCATCGGTAACTGCTATAGTTTTTCCGGCTGATGTTTGTATAAATAGGTTATTATCAATGGTGTATGAATAATCACCGGTTTCCTTACATTGATATATATTCTTTGCTTTTAACGGAAGTTTTACTCCCGACAAATATTTTTTCGTTCTAAAATTGACTGAATGATAAATTCCGTTTGACATAAAATTAACCACCTCGGGAGAATTCCACTCATAATTCCAATAGGGGAAATGTGCTACAGAGTCTTGCCCGGCCTTATTCAATACCTCGTTTATATCATCCAAAGTATACAATAAGGCAGTATCTGCTTTTCGCGAATTAATTTTGTATATTTTGTTGTAATCCTTTACATAAGTAAAATTATTTTCACCATAAGCCTTAACTCCGCTTAGATGTTCCGGATACAAACTGCGCCATTGGTTTAGGACGGCATCTTGAATAGTCAACTTTTCATTTTGAGAAAATAAACCGGTAAAAAAGAACAAAACCGATACCAACAAAAGGATTACTTTTTTCATATAACGTATTATTTATAATTTTGGATAAAGATAAACAGAATAATCTCCCCTGAGAAAGAATTATGTGAATTTTGAAAGTTTAAGAGCAAACGTCAGCATAGACAAAACAGCAACAACAACCTTATAAGCAGGACAAAACAACTATTTTACAGATTTTATTTTTCGCATAAGCTCTGTGGCAAAAACAAAATCGTTGAGTTCCTTATTATCCGTTTCAAATATCTCAGACTTATTCCCCGTCCACCATTTACGACCTTTATATATGAAGTGTATAAAGTCGCCGATTTCAGCAACGGAATTCATATCATGGGTATTGATGACAGTAACTGTATTCAAGTCCTCTGTGAGTTCTTTTATTAAATTATCAATGACAATAGCTGTTTTGGGGTCAAGACCGGAATTAGGTTCATCAAAAAACAGATATTTAGGTTTCATCACAATAGCTCGTGCAATTGAAATTCTTTTTTGCATACCGCCGCTTGTTTCGGAAGGATATAAATGCCCTACATTCGTCAAGTTTACTCTTTCTAAACAAAACTCGGCCCGGTCAATCATTTCTTTGTCCGACATGGAAGAAAACATCTTTAGGGGAAACATCACATTTTCCAATACTGTATCAGAGCCGAACAGAGCCCCACCCTGAAATACCATTCCAATCTCTTTGCGAATCTCTTTCTTTTTAGCGTGCGACATTTTTGAAAAATTTCTGTCATCGTAAAGGATACAGCCCTTCGTAGGGTAATGCAGTCCAATTATGGTCTTTAATAAAACAGTCTTTCCTGAACCGCTTTGCCCGATTATCAGATTTGTTTTTCCTTGAGAAAATTTCAACGAAATATCATGCAACACATGATTTTCGCCAAAAGACTTATGTATATTCCTCACTTCTATCATGCCAACATTAGTTGAGTTAAAATTGCATTTACAATTAGAATTAAAATACTGCTAAAAACAACGGCACGTGTACTGGCCGCTCCGACTTCAATTGCTCCGCCTTTTACAAAATAGCCGTGATATGCCGGAATAGTGGCTACAAAAAATCCAAAAAATAACATCTTGGTCAGTGAATAGGTGATATAAAACGGGATAAAATAATAATGAATCCCGTACAAATATTCAGTGGGCGGTATGGCGTGAGTCAGCAAAGTAGCAACGTATCCCCCTCCTACGCCTAAAATCATACTCATTAATGCCAAGAAAGGAAAAACAAAAACGGCTGCGACAATTTTGGGCAACACAAGGTATGAAGCCGAATTTATCCCCATGACTTCCAGAGCATCAATTTGTTCCTGCACGCGCATCATTCCGATTTCAGAGGCAATATTTGCTCCGGCTTTTCCGGCAAGTACTAATCCTACAATTGTAGATGAAAACTCCAATATCATAGAGTCGCGTGTTGTCAGCCCTACTAAGTATAGCGGAACAATTGAAATTTCAATATTATAAGCCGTTTGCAGCGTAATAACAGCACCAATAAACACTGAAATAATTACAACTATTCCAATGGAATTTATGCCTAATTTTATCAGTTCATCAATAAGCAGCTTAAAATAGACTTTCCAACGCTCCGGTTTTTTAAAGACTTTTCCCAAAAATTGCGTATATAACCCTATATGGTATAATATTTTCATAAAATCATATTACTCTATTCGTCTTAAAATTTGTACTTTTGTACCATGTGAAGACATTTATCAAATGTAATTATTTTATTTTTTTTTCAAAATATATACAAAACAAATGCAAGATAATAATTTTTGTGTAATAATGGCGGGTGGCATCGGTACCCGATTTTGGCCATTAAGCAGAGCTGAAAAACCAAAACAATTTTTAGATATATTGGGAACAGGAAAATCTCTGATCCAACAGACTGTCAACCGTTTCAAAAAGGTGTGTCCCCCGGAGAACATCTATATTGTAACCAATGATAAATATACAGGACTTATCAAGGAACAACTGCCTGAAATAAAAGCGGAGCAAATATTATCCGAACCTCTCCGAAGAAACACAGCTCCATGTGCGGCTTATGCAAATATGAAAATACGCCGCAGAAACCCGGAAGCAAGAATCATTACGACTCCCTCCGATCATCTTATTTTAGATGAGCAAGAATTTATTCGAGTTATAAATAGGGCATTGGAATTTGCAGGGCAGAAAAACGGTCTGTTGACTTTAGGCATAACTCCCTCAAGACCCGAAACCGGCTACGGTTATATACAAATGAATAATTCAAAAAATGCCGAAACAAATCCGGACATAAAAGCTGTAAAAACATTTACTGAGAAGCCTGATAAAAAAACGGCGCAAACCTTTATAGACAGTGGCGAATTTTTGTGGAATTCGGGAATATTTATATGGTCTTTGAAAACTATTGATGCGTCATTCAATAAATATTTACCGGATATTTCTGCCTTATTCAGTCCCTCGGAGAAAGATTTTACAGATTCAGAATCGGAACGAAATTTTATTGAGCGAGCCTACTCGGAGTGCAAAAACATATCCATAGACAACGGCATTATGGAACATGCTGAAAATGTTTATGTTATGTCAGCTGATTTTGGTTGGTCTGACTTGGGCACCTGGGATTCATTGTATATGAATTTACAGCGTGATGACCAAGAAAATGTAATAAGCCCAAAGCATATACTTACCTACGATACCGAAAGAACTTTGGTTAATTTATCAGAAGATAAATTTGCAGTTATCCAAGGACTAAAAGACTACATCGTAGCCGAATCGGATAATATGTTACTGATTTGCCAAAGGGATGATGAAAAAAGAATTCGAGACTTTGTAAACGATGTAAAAGTAAAACGCGGGCAAGATTTTGTTTAAATATACAAAAGCCAATTGATATAATTTACAATTTTTTCTAAGTCGTTTTAGAACTCCCAAAGATCATGTTCAAAATTAAATATTTTTTCTTTTACCCGTTCCGACTCAAGTAAAACTTCTAAACCCGTTGTATATTGCTCAATACGTCGGTTTTCATAAACGTTTGACTCTTGAAATACGTAGCCGTCGAATTTTCGTTGAAAAAATACATCATCAAAAGTAATTTCTCCTGCCTGGTTGTTAGGATTATACACTGGGTAAGTGGCAAAAATACTTCTGGCTTCGGGATAATATATCCAAAAAAGAATTTTTTGCCGCTGATCTAACCGGTCTATATCATTGTCTCGAAAATACAATCTGATGGGAGCAATACCGATAACTCTGGCCTCCATAACCGAACGTTGTTTGTCAAAAAACCACATTTCTTTGACCAGTATTTCTTTGACTTCTCCGTAGTCAGCCTTACGTTTAGAGATAATGGGGATAGATTCTCCGGTTTCGGGGTCAATATCATAGGTTGTATCTACTGTGGCATCAAATCGCTCATCAATTTCATTGGCGGTGTATTGCGAAGAGAACTCATCAGATGAGAAAGGAGTTAAACTTTTATTGACAATTCCCCACATCATGAGTTGTATAAGGCTCTTTCTGCCGTCCATTTTCTTTGTGGGGTAATATAGAGGTAAATTCATTTTCTCGGTCAAGACTACCCGTCTCCAAATGACTTTGGACCACATAACATCAGCCTCTCTCACAAATTGATAAGGAACCGGCTTTCTGCCCTCGGTAACATGTCTTTCATAGATACCTTGCATCTGCGCAAAAAGGCTCTGAGAAGCCAATAAAACCGAAATTAGAATACTTAATTTTACAGCGTTCGTTTTCATAATATTTCAATTTATTTACAACATGTATTTATAACGCAAAAAAATATATATTCGTTTATATATGAAAAAACCCAAGAAAAATTTTTCTCGGGTCCAATATATTTAATTTATAATTTAATCGCATGTACAACAATCTCTTAAATTTACCGGCAACATCAAAGTATTAACACATTGCAATGCTTACTGTAAAATTTCGTCGAATACCTGTAATTAATTTTAAAACATGCAGATTAGCTATTCATTCTTAAAGTTTTCTCGATGGATACTCCCAATTTAATACTCCCAAAGATCATGCTCAAAATTAAATATTCTTTCTTTTACCCGTTCCGACTCAAGAAGAACTTCCAAGCCTGTTGTATATTGTTCGATACGTCGGTTCTCATAGACATTGGACTCTTGAAATACGTAGCCATCGAATTTTCGTTGAAAAAAGACATCATCAAAAGTAATTTCTCCTGCCTGGTTATTAGGATTATACACAGAATAAGTGGCAAAAATACTTCTTGCTTCGGGATAATATATCCAAAACAGAATTTTTTGCCGCTGATCTAACTGGTCTATATCATTGTCTCGAAAATACAACCTGATGGGAGCAATTCCGATAACTCTGACCTCCATTACAGAACGTTGTTTGTCAAAAAACCACATTTCTTTGATAAGTATTTCTTTGACTTCTCCATAGTCGGCCTTTCTTTTAGAAATAATTGGAATCGATCGGCCTGTCTCCGGATCAATATCGTAAGTTGTGTCAGTTGTTGCATCAAATCGTTCATCAATTTCGCTGGCCGTATATTGAGAAGAAAATTCATCTGATGAAAAAGGGGTTAAACTTTTATTCACAATTCCCCACATCATAAGTTGTATTAAACTCTTTCTGCCGTCCATTTTCTTTGTGGGGTAATATAGAGGTAAATTCATTTTCTCGGTCAAGACTACCCGTCTCCATATGACTTTGGACCACATAACATCAGCCTCTCTCACAAATTGATAAGGAATTGGTTTTCTGGCCTCGGTAACATGTCTTTCAAAGATACCTTGCATTTGTGCCTGAGTGGTATTAACAAATGGGAGAGTCATAAACAACACAAAGAATATTAACAATACTTTTTTCATGATCGATCTGATTTTTATTAGCTTTTATTAATAACGCAAAGTAAGAGAAAAATATTTTGCAAAAGAAAAATAAACTTCGTTTTAACAAACTTACTTTGCTTAACTGACATAAGCCCACGCAAAAGTGAGCTTATATCTGTCATTTAAATATTTTGGGTTATCGCAGTTTTAATACGATATCATTTAATCGTCTTACGGTGCCGTCCGGCCCGGAGGCTTTCACACTCTCAAGAATAACTCTTGAACCTCTTTCAGCTTTGCGCATAATGGTTTTCTGCTGAGGTGTAAATCTACCGCTTTTCGACTTAGCCGACTCATCAAAACCATTAATATTACAAGTTACCGTAAATTCTTTTATTCTAAACTTCAAGTCAAATTCAAAATTTTCCATTTCGGCTCTAATTCCTCTTAAAGCAACCAGAGTAGTCTTATTCATTTTTCCGCCTTTCCAATTTCTTGTATTGGTTCCTATTACGGCACTTGGATCCGGCACTTTACGTACTCTGAACCGTTTGCTTCCCAAGCTTCTTCCGTCAGCTGTTACACGAACCACGGCATCAACAAATTGCCTAACTCGTACAACATATCCACTTCCGGAGCGACGAATAGAGCCGTTTGAAATTGTAGCTTGAAGTTTGTCTGCAGGCACTCCGGCTGCTGTTATATCAACCGGGTTATCTACTCCCACATAAAATACATTCATTTTGGTAGGCGAAACACTTACGCTGGGAACCACCACCTGATATTCTGATTTATACTTGAACTCAACCATTTGACCGGTAACAGGAGATTCCAACTTAATGACTCCCCCCCAAGATTTTATTCCGGGAGTAGCCGTAGAACCGGTGTATATGCCTTTACCGTTTTCTACTTTCAGCCTTCTTTCTCCGACAAATATTTGAGGTTCTTGGGTACTGTCAGATGCTGCAATAAATACTTTGGCCGTATATTCTCCTCCTTGCATTACATAATTGGTCGGAGAGTTTACGATAGCTTCAATTTTGTTAAACTTCCATGAACCGGCATCAACTTGGCTCAAACAGAAATTAATCACATCCGATTCTGCATTTCTAATATCTGTGGCAAATTTATCAAGCATTGTGATAACTGCAGCAAGGGGCATATGTTCAAAATTTGCAACCTCCCAAGGAACCGCTTCTTTCCCTTCTCCGCCGGCTAAAGGTTCAGTATTAAATCCGGATTTTAACGTATTTATTGTTGCTTTTCCGGACTGAACGGTAGTTGTTCCTTTTCCTTTCATTGATTCTTCAATTAATGAAATAAGGTCATCTCTGTACTTATTTAAATGTTCTTTGAACTCCTTTGCTCCACCTTTTAATATCATAATCTCAGCCGGAGTATTGGCATCGTCTTTCTTTCCTATTCCGGCTATTCCTTCTTTTTCGTATAGGGTAGTTTCGCCTTCGGCAGCTAATACTATTTCATTTTGCTTCTTCGAAATAAATTCTATAAGCTCATCCGACATTTTGCCTACCTGTTTCGCTTTATCGTTCCACTCTTTTGCTTTAATTGCACTGGTAGAATCGGCCATAAAGGCTTCCAATTTGGCATATACAGCCTCATTTTTAGTTTCAACATTCTTAGTTGTTTTTAAAAGACTTTCGTCAATCAATTGGAATGCATTAAGAATTTCAGCCGAAACATTTAAAGCAAGCAAAGCCGTTAACACGAGATACATCATGTTAATCATTTTTTGCCTTGGAGATAAGTTTCCGTGACTCATAATTTTAAATTTTAATTAGTTATAAAATTAGTTTCTTAAATTGATAATGCTTAACTAACATTAACATTCATGGCTGATAATATATTTCCGTACACAGAGTTAAGTGATTCGAGCCTTTTTCCTAATTTCGTAACCTCCGCATAATACTTGGCAGAATGTTCTACAGAACCTTGTAAATCAGACATCATCTTGTCTAAATCTGTTTCGTTCAGTTGCAACTCAAAGATAGCATTCAGTGCCGATAAATTTTTATTCAAATTGCCAATACGTGAGTTATATTCAGAGTTTCCGGCTTGCAACGATGAGAAATCCAAGTCCATAGAATCAGTCAGTTGCTTATAGGCCGCTTCAAAATTTTCTCCCGATGAAGCTACCGTTTGAGAAACTTTTGAGAATGAATCATTTAATCCATCGGATGCATAATTTACCGCTTCGGCAGACTGTTTATAAGTTCCTGCCAGTTCATTTACGGATTTACCGACCTCATCAATTAGTTGCTTATAGGCCGCTTCAAAATTTTCTCCCGATGAAGCTACCGTTTGAGAAACTTTTGAGAATGAATCATTTAATCCATCGGATGCATAATTTACCGCTTCGGCAGACTGTTTATAAGTTCCTGCAAGTTCATTTACGGATTTACCGACCTCATCAGTTGATTGCTTATAGTCCTCATTGAAAGAATTTACTGTATTTGAGGCGTTCTTCATGCTTTCCGAATATTCATTTGTAGCCAGTGAAGCATCTGAGATATCGGATAATTGGTCAACCTTTCCGCTAAGGTTCTCAATTCCTTGACCAAACTTTTCAAAAAGATTTTTTTCGCCGGCGTCGTCAAGCATTTTTCCAAGCTTGTCCATGGCTTCAATACCGGTATTATCCGATTGCGATACTGATTTTTTGGTTGCTGTTTTTTCAATATCCATGTCTCCAATACCTGCTAATTCAGGATATACCAGAGTCCAATCAACTTCCTCATGTAACGGTTCAAAAGCTGAAAAAAAGAAAATTATTGCCTCAGTCAAAAGACCGGTTGTTAATAACACCGTTGCTCCGGGCCAGTGAGTAATTTTAAACAATGCTCCGACAATTACAACTGCTGCACCCCACCCATAGATATACTTCATAAAAACTTTCCACTTGTGACCTTGTGTCATTTCAGCTAAACCCATAGTATAATATTTAAATGATTAAAATTGTTAAATAATTGACGATATTAAATTAATTATTCTGAAAAACAAAATATTATTTTGCTTTAATACTTAAAAGTAAACAGCAATTATCTTGCCAAAGATAATAAATAAAATTCCGGCATAAAATTAATAATTCAAAGCTTACTTAACAAAAAAAACTTCTGTCTCATGACAGAAGTTTTTTTTAAATTTCTATATTTTAGAAATTTGATGCATCCCAATCGGCTCCTTGTCCCATATATGACCGGACACATCTAAAGCCGATATATGATTTTGCTGTATCTTGATATTCATAAGTTCTTACTCCGACTTGCAAGTAATAAGCTACATCTTTCCATGAACCGCCTCGAACCACTTTTCTTTTTAGAGCCGGTGGGTCAGATGCTTTCGCTCGGTATCTAAAATCGGGGTTCAAGTCGTGAGTAAAGCTGTATGCAGATTCATCAAACGCATTTGATGTCCACTCTGATACATTCCCGGCCATATCATACAGCCCAAATTCATTGGGTGAGAATTTTCCGGTTTCTAATGTACGGTTTGCTCCGTCATCACCATAGTTTCCTCGAATAGGCTTAAAGTTTGCTATAAAACAACCTTCTACATTACGTGTATAAGGACCGCCCCAAGGATACATAGAAAGAGCTAATCCGCCTCTGCCGGCATATTCCCACTCAGCCTCAGTAGGCAGGCGATAATCTTGGAAAGTGGGCTCGCCTTGCGATGATTGATAATTTCTCATAATTTGAGTTCTCCAAATACAAAATGCATTCGCTTGTCTCCAATTAACTCCTACCACGGGATAGCTGTTATATGCCGTGTGCCAAAAATACATTCGAGCCAAGGGTTCATTGTATGAGTATGTATAATCTTGCATCCATACTAGGGTGTCAGGATATACATTTATTTTTCCGTGCATAATAAATGACGAACGATCTGTTATGGGTACTTCATTTCCTTTATCATCAATTACGGTACCTTTATAATCTCCGCCTGTAAAGTCATCATTAAAGTTATACCTGTTTTGTCTTTTAGCAGCTTGTTTTAAATCAACCCACTCATATTCATAGATTAATTTCCGAGTATCAACTTCTTTTTGTTTATAAAAGCGTTCTTCATATTCATAAAAAAGTTCGCTCAATGCTTCTTGGTATTCTTCTTCACTATTATCCCATTCAACTTCTTTTTCCCAATTTAATCGGCAAGTCTCAGGGTCATCATGATCATATTCCGGATCAATTGCAGCCATTCTGTCGACATCAATGTCTGCTTTGTATTCCTCATAATCACCTTCATCAATTAAGAGACGTTTTGCAATTGAATCTCTTACCCAATAAACGTATTGTTTGTACTCGCTGTTAGTAATTTCGGTGGCATCCATCCAGAACGGATCAATAGAAACGGTTTTAGTCATTGCTGTGCTGGCAAACGGTACATCTTGGTCGTTAATTCCCATATTGAAACTCCCTTGGCGAATAAATACCATACCGTGCGGATCAGGTTCGTACCAGTCTGTACTTTCCCCAACGCCGACTAATTCTCCTTGAGGTCCGCTTCCGCCACAACTTGCAGCAAATAGTGCGGTAATAATAATACTATAAATGCTTAATTTTCTCATAGTCCCTGAATATTATTGCAATTGAAATTTATGTTTACAAAAATAAAATAATTTTATAGATAACGGATACTCCTGTATTTATATTTTCTATTCGGCCTCCAAAAATCAAAACAATATCCAATAAATACTTCATGTGAACCTCCGGATGCCGTTATCATCTTAGATAATGAAAGTTCGTAACTGTATCCGACGCGCAACCCGTTTAGTAATTGAACCCCTGCCATCGGAGATATTGCGTCTTTGTCTCTGTATGAAACGCCCAACCAAAATTTTTTATTGTACAAAGCAGTCATATTTATACTGTATTGCAACTGGGTGCCGTCAAACTTCACAAAGACAGAGGGTTTTAATTCGATTGGAGAATTAAATAATCTATGATTGTACCCGGCTGTGGCATAATAATGTCGTCGCAATAATGATGCCGCAGCGTCGGTATATTCTATTTTGGGTTGATGAACATGAGAAACTGAGGCTCCTAAATAAAATTGATTGGTCAAATTGTAAAAAAACCCAACTCCCAGATCAGGAACCATCTTTGATTTCACATCTTGAGGTATTTGCGGGTCATCAGGAGATTCGGGAGGGTCCCACTGACCGTCCAAATTTTTATTCAACAGGCCGGCTTCCATTCCGAAAGACAAAGTTCCTGCTCCAACTCTTTTACGGTAAGCATAGGACAACTTTATTTGAAAATTTTGTAAGTTTCCTATTCTGTCATCTAAAATACTAATGCCTACTCCACTCGGAATATTGAAAATATTAAATGCACCGGTTACCGATGCGACGGTTGTATTCGGAGCTCCTTCAAATCCGACCCATTGCTGCCTGTTAATGACGTGGGCACATATGCCGCCGTCTGTTCCGGCATAGGCCGGGTTTGTATATGCATTATTATACATATTGTGGGCAAACTGCGGATCTTGTTGTGCATTGACAACTATCACAGAAATCAATATCAGAAGCAGACTACTTAGGTATTTCATAAAAACTGTCATTCTTAGTTGACAAAATAAATCAAATTTATTTAATTTTAGTTAATATCGGAAAATTATTATTACAAAATTAAAAAATTATAATTTGCATTTAAAATTCCGGTATATTTAGTTTTACTTTTATTGTGAAATCAAATATTCAAATGTTTGAATATCTTTTTCATTATTAAGTCCCATGGACGGTTTGCCGTATTTCTTTTTTATAACCCCGCGTACACATACCTTCTTATTTAAAAGGTATTCTTCGGGGTCATAGCTGAAGTTGTGCATTTCTGATTTCCATATAGTACACCAAAACAATTGATCGGGAAACTCTCCGTCGAAATTCAAAAAGACGTGACCTTTTGCACTTTTGTGAACGGAGGATACTGTTCCGCATACCGTTGCTCGTTTATCATAATATGAACGAGCTTGGACTGTATTAATTGTGTTTCGGGGAAGTTTCGATCGGTGTATGGGGATATAGGTTCTCTTTCCTGAGATGAATGCCCAGTAATCCATATTCAGTTCAGATTCAAACTGTTGTTCTATACTGTCAGGAATGTTTGCGTAGAAGTCTCTTCCGGTAATACTTTCCAAGCTATCAACAGACATGGCATAATACAACACCGGATATTCACAGGCCTCATTAGGCATTAAAAATGCTATGGCAGAAATGGTATCGCCCGTATAATCCAAAGCTGTTTTATAATAATAAGGTGGTACACTGACTTTATTACTGCCAATAAATTTAGGAGACTCCGAATAATAAGGTCCGGTTACGACGTATAAAGGCTCTTGCTTGCTTACAACATATTTACGCAGTGCATTTTCCAGATCAGCCCAAATTTCTCTGTTAAATTTTGGTCGTTGGGGAGACATATTTGAATAAAAGTAAGATTCACTTAGTGCTTTACGAGACCACCTAAAATCGGCCGAGGGGGCTAAATGACCTCTGTCGTAGCCACTATGCCAATAGTCTTTTTTTTCAGCAGTTTTTGTACTCACCAAGGGGTCGGTGCGAAAATCGTTGGTTCTGCCTACCGCTCCGGAGGTAATGTCTACTGATATTTTATGAGCCACCCAGTCTGCTTGCTCATGATCTTCGTTATACAAAAGCACCATTGCAGAATGTTCAACAATCTCCTTATCGCTGTTATAAGCCGGTAATGCGATACGTTTTATGTCATCAAAATCTCTTAATAGTTTTAATGAATCTATCGTTTTTTCTATGGTATTAATCTTTTTTTGCCAACCGAGTTTTTCCTTTTCCATTTTTTTCAATTGGCCTTCATGCGTTTGAGAAAAAGTACAACCTACGGTTATGGCAAAAAGCATAAAAAGAAATATCATCTTTATTTTCATAATTTTGGAGTATCTTATATTTATTATCAATTCAATGAGTAATATGCAGAAACCGAAAAAAAGATTCAACCCTAAAAGAAAAGTTTACAAATCACATTATTAAGTCTTTTTTTCGCAATTTTGCAGAAAGAACAAAAATACAATATAACTTGACAAAATAAAATAATGGACACATTCGATATCATAATTATAGGAAGCGGGCCGGCCGGAATTGCTGCTGCCATGAAAGCTCTCGGATACAAAAAGGATGTTTGTATAGTAGAAGCTGCTGAAATCGGAGGTGCCGGAATTATGGGCGGAGCTTTGGTTTCTAAAACTATGTGGGAGCTGTCCTCAGATTATGCCGTTGCGGGCAGAGTTGACCGGGGCTACAGAGCTTCGGCATTATCAGTGGATTATGACAAGGTGAAACAAACGGTTCTTTCGGCTGCAAAAGAAAAGCAATACCAAATTCTGTCGCAAATTGAAACATTTTCTCGAAAACGTAAATCAAACGGCACGTTGACATTGATCAGAGGATATGCCAAATTTCTCAACAACGAAACAGTTGAGGTACAGCAAGAAAACGGCAGCAAAACAATAGAAGCGAAACACATACTCATAGCCACCGGATCTCGTCCGAGAAAATTACCCGAATTAGCCGTAGACGGAGAACGAGTCGTGGATTCGGACACAGTTTTGGATTTAAAAAAATTTCCGAAAAGAATGGTTATCATCGGCTCCGGAATTATTGGTTGTGAATTTGCAACCATATTTTCAAATTTCGGACAAACAGAAGTTCACTTACTCGACAGAACAAATCGGGTAATCCCCTTTGAAGACAATGATTTGAGTGATTTAATTTCTGAAAACTTGGAAAAAAACGGGGTAAAAATACATTACGAAGCCAACTTGCGAGAAATACGAAAAACAAAGCATGCGCTTGAAGTTATTTTAGATTACGAATCGGGACACAGTAAGGTTATTGAAGTAGATGTGGCTCTTGTGGCTATTGGTCGTGTTCCCAATACAACTAATTTAGGACTGGAAAATATTGGTATTACAAGCGATAATCCGGGTTTCTTAAAAACTGATGATTTCTGTAAAAACAATGATTTCTCATGTAAAAATGTTTTTGCCGTAGGAGACATAACGGGCCACGGACAATTGTACAATATTGCTGAACGACAAGGCAGATACATCATCGATTCAATCTACGGAAATAATACAGAGGCCTTAACTTACACCAATATGTCCACGCTGATGTTTTTCAAACCGGAAGTGGCTTCGGTCGGGTTAAATGAGAAACAGCTGCGAGCAAAAAATATTCCTCACCGTGTAGCTTATTACTCCAATAAATTAGTTTCAAGAGCCATTGCCATGAGAAATACTTCCGGATTTGTAAAAATAATTGTCGGCAATGACGATGAAATCCTGGGCATGCGAGCCGTAAGCCCTCAAGCGTCAGCTTTTATTGTTTCGGTAGCACACCTTATCGGAGAGAAGGGCGGACTCCGGGAGGTTTACAAAACAATTCATCCTCACCCCGGTGTAACTGAGGGTATTGAAGAGTGTCTGCGGATTTTTGAAAATGATTCAATATACAAACCGGAGGCATTTCCCGAGTATGTCAGATACCACGAATGGAAACCCGAATAATTTACAGTAACTGTTTCTACTTCACGAAGTTAAAACAAATTATAAATTAGCCTGAAAGTATGAATTTTCCGTAACGGGCTGAAAGCCCGGTTCATTTCAACCCAAGGCAACGCCCGGGGTTATTTTAATTTTTATTCTCGCCTTGTAAAGGAAACTTATTAATAAACTGCCCTTGCAGGGCGAACAAGCTCGCTTATTCCGGACCCGGTGCGTTGCACCGGGCTGACTTAAATTGCTCTTTCAGAGCGTTTCCAAACTTTGTAAAGTAGAACTACGGAAGCTTTTTTATAAATTTAATTAATTCGTCGGATAAATTTTTTAAAGCCAAGCCCATATTCCAAGATTCTTTGTTGTAAGGTTCTACCCTGTTTGAAACGGCTCGTATTTGCAGGTATTCTGTGTTCATTTTTTTGCAAACATAAGCAAAAGCTGCACCCTCCATGCTTTCGGTATCCGGATTGTTAAAACGCTTTAATCTTTGAGCAATTTGTTGAGCATTCCCGGAGGTTACATTGACTGTTATTGCATTGGCTTGAATAAGATTCGGAGAAAATTTACATTTATTTTCAATCATCGAATTTCCGTCAAACGGCTCTGAACTTGTATCCCAAAATTCGGCATCAAAAATAGGTTGAAATGTATCGTTTTGCCTTATTCCGATATCGGCAAATTGATCGTGAGTAATATTAAGCACTTTGCCCGGAGGGTAGTGATCGGAGAAACTTCCGCAGACACCAATATTAATACACAAATCATAAGGTTGCACGGATAGATGTTTTGTGAGTGAAAACACCGTTAACGGAATCGAAGGCCCCGTACATAAAAAAGTTATCTGATGTTGTTTGAAGCCGGTCTTATCAACAAATTTTCTGATACCTGCCTCCTCCGATTGTGTAGCACTTACAATTAATATCTTCATAAATATCATGTTCCGATTAATAAAATTTACTCAAACATTTGTCTGCAAATATGAATCTTTTATTTTCAACTGAAAATTTTACCTTTGTTTCAATTATAATTATAAAAAAACAATATGGACATTATAAAATCAGGAACCGGAATAAACAAAGATTTTGGTTATGTAAGAACCGACAGTTGGAATGATGAATCGACAAAGAAACTAACCGAACATTATAAAGGTGTGATCGAGGCTTTGGGAGAAAACACAGAGCGAGAAGGAATAAAAAAAACACCGCTGAGAATTGCCAAAGCCATGCAATTTATAATGAAAGGCTACAATACCGACCCCAAACAAATTCTTGAAAGTGCCCTTTTTAAAGAAGAATTTGACGAAATGGTGATTGTGAAAAATATTGAGTTGTACTCCATGTGCGAACATCATATGTTGCCGTTTTTTGGGCAAGCCCATATAGCTTATATTCCGGACGGGGTGATCACGGGACTAAGCAAAATAGCCCGAGTGGTTGATGCCTTTTCAAGAAGAATGCAGGTGCAAGAAAGACTGACTCAGGAAATTACCGATTGTATCAATGAGACTTTGAAACCCAAAGGGGTGGGAGTAGTTATTGAAGCACAACATATGTGTATGCAAATGCGCGGCATTCAAAAACAAAATTCAATAACGACGACTTCATCTTTCCGGGGAGCGTTCAGAAATGCAAAAACAAGGGAAGAGTTTATACATCTCATCAATTCAAAATTACATTAAAAATATAAACTGTTTTCATTATGACATTTGAAGTGAACAAATCAGGAGCAAAATACTCGGCCATAGTCAGCATAGGAGAAGAATTAAGAAAAAGAAGTCTTGCCGAAAACAGAGAATTCTTATATTTAAATCGCGGAATAAATCAAGTGGTAAATATTGACCTTGAGTCGGTTACAAACGACTTGAATTACAATGATAAGGCAATGCAATACTACCCTGCCGGAAAAGGGAAACCGGGCCTACGCCGGGCTGTAAATTCTCATTTTTTTCAAAATGCTGCCGAAACAGACGATATTATTATAAGCTCGGGCGGAATGAATGCTTTAAGATTGACCCTGGACAGCTTAAAAAATACGGATGTTTACACTTACAATTTATTTTGGGGAGCCTACGGTAATTTAATAAAAATAAGCAATAAAAACCATAAGTTTTACAAAACCTATGAGGAACTGACAGAGCAACCCGAAAAATTTGAAGGCAGTATTGTAATTATCTGCGACCCGAATAATCCGAGCGGAGAAAAAATCCCGGACAATTTTTTGCTTCAAGCCGTTGACCGATTGCAAAAACATAATGTAACCGTAATTTGGGACAGTCCTTACCGAAAACTGTTTACGGACAGCTCGGACGAGATGTATAAAAAGCTCACAAATTTTGAGAATGTAATTATTACCGAAAGCTTTAGTAAATCGGTAGGACTCAGCGGCCAACGCGTGGGATTTATGTATTCAAACAACCGGGCATTCCGGAAAGAATTTTCGATTCGACTGCTGTTTTCCGGAAACGGAGTAAATGTATTTGGGCAAATCGTGGTAGAAAAGTTACTGACCACTGATGCCGGGAAAAAGGCGGTGAACGATTTTAGGGATAAAACAACGTCGGCTATACAAAAAAATATTTCTTTTTTAAGAAAGTACAAACTTTTGGCCAAAGATTTATATCAATATAATGACATTTGGGGTATTTTTTCTATAGTTAATAAGCCGGAAGATGTACTTTCAGAGCATGGAATCGGAAGTGTGGGAATGAATTATTTTACTAAAGACCAAACGATAGATACCGGTCAATTTTCCAGAATATGCACCTCGGTTGCACATGAAAAATTCAAATTGTTTTTTGAAAAATTAATTTAGCTTTAATAATTCAGATTCAGAGTTTCATCAAAATTTTATTTTTATGAACTGTTGAATAGAGTTATTTGTATTAGATTTACAGTATAAATTATTTTTTATCGGGTTCTTTAGTGTAATAGTTTGTTAAACTTTTATAATTACCTGATATTCAATGCTTTACAAGGTAAACCATAAGCGAGTTAAAGTGTTGATTATTACGTGCTTAGTTTGTAATTACCTCCGGTGAGGGCTTCGCCGTTCGTAATTAATAATTCGTAATTTAACGAAGTGTTGTTAGTGCATATATGATAAATATGAAACAAAATTACATAAATATAATTCCGGTTTTAATTTTCAGCATAATATTTTTTTCGTGTAATAATGAAAGAGATTCCACTGCTTCTGTACAAAAAGGAGTAATAGATATTAGTAAGCATGATTTTGAAAAAGACGGAATTTTAAATTTAAAAGGAGAATGGGAATTTTATTATAACAAACTGGCAGAACCGAAAGATTTTGCAGATTCTTCTTTTAATATAAAACCCTCTTATATTACTGTGCCTAAGCCTTGGAGCAAGCAGAAGAACAATAAAAGCTACAAAGACAAAGGGTATGCAACATACCGATTAGTATTTTACGGCTCAGAGAATACTATACCGTTGGCTCTTGAGATAAGACGAATTTTTACAGCTTCAAAAATATGGTTAAACGGAGAATTAATAAAAGAATACGGTAAAATATCTGCCAATGAGAAAGGCTATGAACCATGGGTTGTGATGACATTCTTCGGCCCTTTTGAATTGAACCGGGAAAATGAGTTAGTAATACAAGTTGAAAATTATAAAGACCCAAAATCAGGGATTATTTCTCCGGTAAGAATTGGAGAATATACTAAATTTTATAATCAAAAAATTATTGATTTAGTTTTTTTTATTTCAGCCCTTGCAGCAATGCTTATTATTGGAATATATCATATTATGATATATTTTTATTTACAGAAAGATTTTTCGACCCTTGTGTTTTCAAGTCTTGCCTTTTTGTTTGTAATATACGGACTTGCTACCTACGATAGTTTATTGAAAAATATAATATATATAGGTTTTGAGACTTTTTCAAGAGCAGGATATTTTGTAGTAACAGTATATCCGGCATTAATGGCCGTATTTTTTTATTTGCTTTTCAAGAAAGAAGTAAGTAAAAAGATTATTTATATAATACTTATTTTATCGGGTTTATTGTTTCTTTTTGATATGTTCGGAGACTCATATACCGTGAGAAGTTTTTTATTTTTGAATGCCATACTTTTCTCATCAATAGCTGTTTATCTTTTGTTTTATGTATTGCCGAAAGCTGTAATTAATAAAAGACAAGGAGCGTCATGGGCTTTGGCAGGAATGTTTTTTTTAGTTGTAATAAATATTCAGGATCTCCTTTTCGGATTAGGAATTATTAATACAATGTATCTTTCTCATTATGGTTTTACTTTGTATGTCATTTTTCAATCTGTAAATATTGCAGAACGTTATTCTTTTGCTTTTAAAAGAAATATAAGACTTCGTAAGGATATTAAGTTGAGTAATGAATTATTACTGGAAGCCAAAAACAAAGCCGAGAGGTCCGAACAATTAAAGTCGGCTTTTCTGGCTAATATGTCGCATGAGATAAGAACACCCATGAATGCTATTATTGGGTTTTCTCAACTGCTTAGTAATAGTGATGAGGATGCCTATCAGCAAGAAGAGTATATTGAAATAATAAACTCAAACGGGCAATCACTACTTCGTCTGATAGACGATATTATTGATTTTTCAAAAATAGAAGCCAATCAAATGACAATAAATAAAACAGACTTTATGATAAATCCTGTTTTAAAAGAAGTATATACTGTTTTTAATAAGTCAAAAATACGAAGCTCTAAACCGGATATTAAATTTATTATAAATCTACAAGAACAAGACAG
>JAYEIA010000343.1:0-4800 GCA_034659855.1 Bacteroidota bacterium | reverse complement strand
TTATTCTATGATTTTTGATGATGAAACTCGTCCGATGTAAGCAAGCTGCAATTGTCTGTAATTTAAATCGTAGACTTAAACTAAAATTATTTATCTGTCTGATGTCAGACAGTTTTTTCTCTTGGCTTGCTTGGTAAGTATAAAAAATACCCGAACTTTCGAGAACCAAATCCATGCGAACCTACTAATTCGGGTATATAAAATGCTACGAATAGCATTGCTTTATTCCATTATTAGTGGAAAAGGAGTAAATAATCTGTTCAGAAACAGCTATCCAGCTGTGTTTGTGAGCTAAAAGGCACGCACAAGGCGAAAGCCGAGGTTGTTGTTACTGTTAGTGGGCTTGTTGTTGTTACGATTAGCAACGCGACAGTTGTTAGCGTTGTTGTTCCAACTGCCACCACGATTAACACGGTTCGAGCCTGTGATTATTTTCCTATGTTGCTAAATTAATCTTTTTTTTCATAACCAAAAACTTTTTTTCTAAAACCTTTTGCCGATGCGTGATTAGTAAAGGCTATTAGTGCCGAAACTCGTATCTGAAAATCTTTTTGTGAAAGTTCGCCAGTTTTGAGTTTTTTATCATATAAATCCATTTTTTTTATAAATCGTTTTTTGCTTTTTCGGGCAAGTTCTATGTGTGTGTTAAATATACGATAACTCAAAAAATTTACGCCGTGTTTTGTTGTATTTATTTGATGGTATTTTAATTTTAATTGTAAATTTTCAAGTAAAAATAATTGTATTGTTTCATTTATTATATTTAATTCTTGTGCCGAATTACTCCAAATTAACATATCGTCCATATATCTGACATAAGATTTTAGGTGTAAATTTTGTTTGATAAATCTATCAAAATCCGCAAGATAAAAATTTGCAAAATATTGACTTGTAAGGTTTCCAATAGGCAAACCTTTTTTTAATGTAAAATCCAACGAGTTTTTAAAACCTGTTGGATTTTGATAGCTATCAATTATTTGATGAAAAAGATAAAGCAACATTGGGTCTTTGAATATTGTTTCTAATTTTTTCATTAAAATTTGATGCGAAATACTATCAAAATATTTGCGAATATCAAGTTTTAAATAATATTTATTTCTGAAACTATAATACAAAGCTTTTTCGAGAGCTTTGTATGTTCCTTTATTTACACGAGTAGCATAACTTATTGATAGTTGTTGATTTTCAAAAATTGGGTGGCAAACATTCATCAAAGCGTGATGCAAAACTCTTTCGGGAAACGAAGCGGCACAAATTAAACGTTTTTTAGGCTCATAAATAGTAAAATATTTGTAATTTCCTGTATTTATCTTGCCTGTTTCTATTTGATTTTGTAATTCCAGCAAATTTTTGTATAAATTTTGCTTATATAAAATTACATCATCATTATTTTGTTTTGTTTTTGATGCCTTATAAAAAGCAAGATATAGATTGTTTAAATCTGTTATTTCTTCTATTAAAGAGCCTGCTCGTTTCATTTTTCATTTTTTTTCAATCCGTCTAATAGTCTTTTTCCATATTTTTCAGCTTTTTTATCACCAAAACCATTTATTTTTTTTAAATCTAATAATACTGGGTTATTTAATTTGGCGATTTCGGCAATTTCTTCATTTGTAGCTACTACAAAAGCCGAAACACCATCTTGTTTGGCTATTTGCATTCGTATTTTTCGTAATTGCTCAAATATTTTTGCTTGACTGGGAGGCAATATTTTTACATAATCAATTTTTTCTTTCTTTTTGAAATTTTTATTTTTATAATCTATGTTTTTATCTTCATATTTAATGAAAATACACCAATATACCTGTGTTTCGGCACGTACAAGTTTTTTCTCAAACTCTGTTATCCTATTGTTACTCAAAAAACTATTCAATTCTTTTTCAAAATCATTTATAGCTGTTACAGGTATTGTAAAAAATTTTATTTTCATAACACAATATTTTAAAATTATTATTCGTTTTATTTTTAATAAAAATATTTCGCTGCTTTTATGCAGCTCATTTTTTATAAAAATAAAACGGTATTTACGAAAAAATAAGCCTTGCTTAACGCAAGGCTTATTATTTTTTCTGTTTTTTTTTAGCTCACAAACACGCCGGATAGACTGCTCTAAACTAAAAGGCACGCACGAGGCGAAAGCCGAAGATGTTGTGACTGCCAGTGGGCTTGCCGTAGTCACGATTAGCAACGCGACAGTAGCCAGCGCCGCTGTTCCAACTGCCACCACGATAAACATGGTTCGAGCCTGATGAAGCTCCTTGCGGATTTGTTGATGGACTGCTACTGTAATAATCGCTGTCGTACCAATCAGAACACCACTCCCAAACGTTGCCACTCATATCATAAATACCAAGTTCATTTGGCGATTTTGTGCCTACTGGATGTGTGCCGTAATCTGAATGTGAACTTCCTAAATCATAAGAATTTTCACGATACCAAGCAACATTTCTTAAAGTGTTACTTCCACTATATTTGTAATTATTGCTTTTGTTTCCACCTCGTGCGGCGTATTCCCATTCGGCTTCGGTGGGTAATCTTCCGCCTGCCCATTTACAATACGCTGTTGCATCATTCCAACTTACGTGTATTACTGGATGATTATAATCTGAAGTAGGTCTTCTGTTTCCTGCTACATCACATTTCCAATTTACCCCATTTTTATATTTCCAACCTCCATCATAAACATAACTTTTTCCTGCTTTATCTGCATCTGTTTGATAATTTGTTGCATCTATAAATTTCTTAAATTCAGAAACTGGTACTTCATATTTACTAATATAAAAACTGCTTACGGTTACTGAATGTATTGGTTTTTCATTGCTATAGCCGTTATTACTTCCCATTTGAAAAGTACCGCCTTGTACGAGTACCATTTCGGAGTTTCCGGCAGTTAAAGTGGTGGTTTGGTTTTGATAAATTCTAAAACTGCTTTGCCATTTGGTTTGCCCACTGCTTACTATTTTTGCTGTGTGGTTGCCTGGGTCTATATTATTGTAAGTATGCGTGCCTGTGTTTATATATTCTCGCATTATATCGTCTATGTAAAAACTACCGCTTGTTTTAGCTATTAGTTTTAATGTGCCGCTTGGTTTTTCGGCTCGTATAGTTGTGGTTTTTCCGGCTTGTATGTAGATGGTTTCTTGCCAAGTGTTACCAATTTTAATTGTATGATTTCCGCTTGTAAGGTCGCTTATGGTATATGTATTGCCAGCATTCACGCTTTTTTTGTATGAGCCGTCAATATACAAACTACCGCTTATTTGGGTGTAGAGTTGCACCGTGCCGGTTATTTTTTCGGCTTTTATGGTTGTTGTGCCGTTTGCAGGTATGTTTACTTTGCTTGTCCACACAAGTTTGTTGCTTGCGTATATATTTATTACTACTGTTCCAGCTGTTAATCCGCTAAATGTATATGTTCCGCCAGCGTATACGTTTTTTGTTTGTAGTTGTGTGCCACTTATAGATGTTATTTTTACTGTTCCGCTGTAGTCGGTAATTAGTTTTAGATTTCCAGTGGCGTTTACTTGTTGTCCGTCGTCTATGTTTGGGTCTATTGGTGTTACTTGGTTTTGGCTGTTGCCCAATACAAATACAAAGTCGCCTTTGTTGTAGGATGCATTTTTTAATTTACCCGAAACAGGGTGTTGCGTTCCATTGGAATTATTAGAAACTTGCGTGTAAAGATAAAGCGAAAGTTCAGAAGCCGTAAGAAAGCCGTCTTTGTTTGCATCGGCTATTGGTGTAGTCAGAGCGTTTACAAATTCCCGTCTAAAAATACTGGCATCAGCCACCACTTCGCTTTCGTCGCCACTTGTTATAAATTGGCGAACTGGTTGGGCTGTTTTGTAGTCAATAGCCGGTGGTACTCCTGCTCTGCCGGAGAAAATAGTGCCAGCAAAACAAGCATCAAAGATAAAAAGTGTGTGTTTTGCCTGTATTTGCAGAGCGTAGTTGTTAAACTGGTTCATATCTACAGCTTTTGTCAAGAAGCCAGCTTTGTCGTAAGCTGGGTTTGGAGCATCAACTGGCACAACATATCCCATACCTTCTTGAGTAAGTTGATTTTTAATCGTATGTCCGTGTCCGGCATAGTAAATAATTACACGGCTGTTTACTTTTTGACCGTAGGTGGCAATAAATGCTTTAACAGTTTGGTCAAAATCTTCGCTTTTGATGTTTTCTTTTACCACAACATGAAAACCTTGTGCTACCAAAGCTCGTTTTACTTCTGGCACATCGAATTTTACGCCGTTGAGCCTTTGCCAGCCGCCGGTGTATTCGCTTTCGCCAATAACAAGGGCGTAACTGTAATCGTATAGGTTTCCGTTTGTTGCATCTGGAACTACAACTTCTCCGAAACCTCTGTTGTTTTGAGCAAATGTTATGCTTGTAATAAGCAAAAACGTAAAAAATAGAGTGATTTTTTTCATTTTACTGTGTTTTTAAAATAATTTTATTGCAAATATAATATTTTTTTATACTCCCGAGGTTTAATAAAAATTACAGATTAGAATAAAAAATAAAGTTCAACGTGCAATTTACAAAGCTATAAAAAAAACACGAACTTATACAAAATGACGATAAAATTATTATTGGAATTTCTGGTGGTATCGAGCGTTTGTGGTTTGTTCGTGCGTTTAACTGTCTGACAGTTGTCAGACAGGTTTGTTCCTTCGTATTTACCTGTCTGACAGTTGTCAGACAGGTTTTTCTTTCGCGAACTTTTTCATTGTACTAACTGTCAGACAGATGTCAGACAGGTTTTTCTTTCGCGAACTTTTTCATTGTACTAACTGTCAG
>JAYEIA010000342.1:0-4810 GCA_034659855.1 Bacteroidota bacterium | reverse complement strand
AAGAAATACGACTAAAAATAATACTTTTTTGATATTGGCCATTGGTTTTTGTATTGAGTTTTTGTGATAAAATTGTGTTTACCGAGGTTTACTTTCGGTAATAATTGCCTATTCAAAAGTAATCTGCAAAAAAAACCTCGTAATACTGAAGCATTGATTTAAAATGGTTGCAAAAAATGCATAACAAAATTATCAACTGTCCCCCGGCCAACCGGAGATCAATTTATTCAAAAAAATTCATGTAACATCGGCTATTCCCCTTCTCGCACAAAGTCAACCGGTTCCTTATTAACAAATATTTTTGTCGGAATATCGGAGACTCGGGACAAAACAAAATCAAACCGATACAAGCAATTGCACTCACAAACTTCAGACGAACGGTTTAAATGATAAAGATTTAATTTCGCAGAGTCGCCTACCGCCTTTCCCCGGAATTTCAAACAACAATCATCTATTACTTTGTAAGAAATGAGAAGTCGGTCTCCCTTGGGTTTCACTATGCCGTGAAAAGCTTTGCACTTTCCATATTTTCCCATATAATAATAGACGGAGTCTTGAAAATCGGCATCGCAAAACTCCTCCACGCTAAAGCGAAAGTTCAGATGTTTTGGTGCCGGTTTAACCTCTTGAGATTCAATCTCTATTTTGTTCGTACTTTTTTCGGAACTTATATTTTTATTGTTACAACCTATTACCGCCAATACAGCGATCAACACAATCAGGTATATATGCTTCATTTTTATTAATTTATGAGTTCAGTATAAAAAGTATAAACGTTTTAAAATTAAAAGTGTTGTTTGTCTAATATTCAGACAGTTATTAAAATGTACTGGTTTTTGTAATTCATTAAATATCAAGAGATTAGCTTTGCAATCTTTCAACTTTTAACCTTTTTAAACTACACTCATTTATATTTAGATTTCGAAAAAAAACTGTCCTCCTCATAACGTCCCAATAACTATTTACAATCATCAATGAGTCCGGTCTAAAAAGTATGTTCTATTTTAGCAAAACAAGTTATATACTTAATTATCAAGATTTCACAAATTGCTTTACAATTAACTTAAAACTCTTAATTTTAGTACTTTAACTTTATAACTTTTTAAACTGAACTCATCAATCCAAAATTCCTTTAAAAAAATCTAACGATTCCGGATTGGCCAAAGCATCTCTGTTTAACACAGCTTTGCCTTGCAATATTTTCTTTACGCTGACTTCAACTTTTTTTCCGTTGATGGTGTATGGAATATCCGGAACAGACTTAACTATGGCCGGCACATGTCGCGGACTGCATTTGGTCTTTATCATTGTCTTGATATCTTTAATCAACCGGTTGCTGAGTGCAACATCTTTGACCAATTTCACAAAAAGAACAACCAATTCATCGTCGTCCTCCTGTTTCCCTACGACGACGGAATCATCAATTTCATCAAACGTTTCTGTAACCCGGTATATTTCTGCTGTTCCGATTCTTACACCTTGAGGGTTCAATGTGGCATCAGATCGTCCGTACATCACAATTCCTCCCGAGTCTCTAATTTCAATATAATCGCCGTGATGCCATTTGCCGGGATATTCAGTAAAATAGGCTTTGCGGTAACGCTCTCCGTCCTCATCATTCCAAAAATCGGTGGGCATGGAAGGAAAAGCCGACTTACACACCAACTCGCCCTGAGCATTTCTGACTGAATTTCCGGTTTCATCAAAACAATCCACATCCATGCCCAAGCCGCGGCATTGGATTTCCCCCCGCCGAACCGGAAGCACCGGGTTTCCGAGTACAAAGCAAGAAATAATATCGGTGCCTCCTGATATTGAGGAGAGCTGTACATCCGATTTCCATTGCTCATAGACGTAATCAAAACTGTTGTCGGCTAAGGGTGAACCGGTAGAAGCGATGGCTCTCAAGTGCGGAAATTCTGAAATATTACGGGGCTTAACTCCGGCTTCCTCCAAAGCCGCAATATATTTTGCCGATGTTCCGAAAAAACTGAGATTTTCTTGATTGGCCATTTTCAGCAATGCATCGGGTTGTGGCCAAAACGGATTGCCGTCGTATAAAACCAGTGTTGCTCCGACAGCCAAACTGCTAACCATCCAATTCCACATCATCCACCCGCAAGTAGTAAAATAAAACACCCGATCATTAGAACGAATATCCGAATGCAATTGTAATTCCTTCAGATGCTGAATCAATGTTCCTCCGGCGGAATGTACAATGCTCTTGGGAAGTCCGGTGGTTCCGGATGAGTACATAATATACAGCGGATAATCAAAAGGTAGTTGTTCAAAAGCCAAGTCTTCATCAGTTTCTGCAACAAATTCTTCCCAACTCTCTGCCAAAGGAATCTCTTTTGTATTTAATTGGCCGGTATAATCAACCATTACAACCTTTTGAACAGACGGTAATTTATCCAAAATACCTTTTAATTTTTCTTGAGAATCATAAGCTTTGCCTTTGTAGAAATAGCCGTCGGCGGCCAATATTACTTTGGGTTTTATTTGTGAGAAACGATCCAACACCCCCTTAATACCAAAATCCGGAGACGATGAAGACCAAATGGCTCCAATGGAAGACGCAGCCAGCATAAAGATGATGGTTTCCGGCATATTGGGCATAAATGCCGCTACACGATCGCCTTTTTTTACCCCCTCACGCCTTAATGCTGCGGCCGCTTTCCTAACAGTGTGATAGAGCTCTTCATAGCTCAATGATTTTTTTACCGAATCTTCTCCGTAAAAAACCAAAGCGTCGCTTGAATCTCGCCGTTTCAATAAATTTTCGGCATAATTTAATCGGGCTCCGTCAAACCATTTGGCATGCGGCATTTTTTGGGGGTCATCAAGAACTTGTGTATAGCCTTTAGACAATTTTATACCCGAAAATTCCATAAATAATTCCCAAAACTCATGGGGTTGTTCAATACTCCATTGATATATTGCCTCATACGACAAATCGTGCAGCCCGATTTGATTACTCACGTACACAATAAAGTCGTGCATCTGAGTTTTCTTAATTGCCTCTTCTTTAGGCTTCCACAATATTTTTGCCATGCTTCTTATTTTTTTTTGTTATACAAAACTCCCCCCATTTAAGTCCCCTTAGGTGAACTAAAGTATATAAATATTGGCATATTTAAAAATATAAAATATCAGTCTCCACTGAATAGGCTTTGCGACATCATAAAAGTCATACAATCTTTGTCTCCAATCCTCAAAATCCAAACAAATTGTTCGGGCAAATAAATCTGCAGATAAACACTGTTTTCTGTAAAAAGAATTAGATCAAAAAGCACTACAATAACAGCCTCATGAGCTGATACCATTTATAAAAAAATAAAAAAGGGAGGCAAAATATATCAGAACGATATAAATACAAATAATCGGACAATGTGATAGGAGTTGTAAGGAGTACAATGCTTCAGAAGAGTTCCTATTACCATAGGCGTCAAGCTAAAGCGTTAATTAGTTGAATTACAGTCTGTATTAAGTTGTAATTTTGATTATTTTTCGGAGGTTGAGCATGATGTTTGCAAAACAAGCCCCGAAACCGGTTTTTGCTGTTTTATGAGATCGGTTTCGACTTCACTCAACCTCCGAAAGTAAAAAAATATTGCTCTAACAACCTGAATATATGTTGTTTATATCTTAACTTGACGGCTATGTTCCTATTACCTCAACATCCCAATTTAGTTCAATCGACCTACAGTAACCCTTAAGAAAAAGAAAATACATCAATCCCCGGCTTCTGTATTGACTTATTATTCATGCCTGCAGGCAATAATGAATTCAAAAAATCCTCAACAATTATTTAGATTAAATTTACCGGTCAAAATACTTCTTCATCAGAATTGAAAAAAAGATTTTCATCTTGATGAGTCTCATCATACTCCGAACAATCCAAAATAACATTATCATAATTTGCCGGTTTTTTGAACGGATCATCAGAAATACCCAAATTCTTATTTTTATAGACCTCCTGCATATAATAAGCCCATATCGGCAAAGCCATACTGGCTCCCTGTCCGTATGCTCCGCTGGCAAAATGAATGCTTCTCACTTCTCCTCCGACCCATACTCCGGTTACCAAGTTCGGAACAATTCCTATAAACCAACCGTCCGAATTGTCATTCGTCGTTCCTGTTTTTCCTGCGATTTGGTTCTTAAACCCATATTCATACCTTAATCGTCGGCTGGTACCAATATCTACAACTCCACGCATTAAATCAATCATGCGATAGGCGGTATTTTTATTTAAAGCCTGCTTTCGTTTTGCAGTAAATTTGGAAATAACATTCCCGTTCTTATCTTCAATTCGAGTTACATAAACCGGTTCAACATGAACTCCTTCATTAGCATAGGTGTCATAAGCCGTTACCATTTCAGCTAATTTAACTTCGGCAGCGCCCACGCAAAGTGCATAAACCGTATCCAACGGACTTTTAATACCGGTTCGGTTTGCCATTCGGACAATTTCAAGTGGACCGTACTTTTTCATTACCCATGCCGAAATCTGGTTTAAAGACAACGCCAGTCCGTATTTGAGGCTTACCATTTCCCCTTCTCTTTTATTGGGAGAATAACGCGGTGTATAAACCTCCGGCTTTTGTCCGGGCGGCATTTCAAAATTCACCTCAATATTAGGCACTTTATGGCAAGGCGACAATCCGTCTTCCATGGCAACAGAGTATACAATGGGTTTGATGGTAGAGCCTACCTGTCTTCGGGATTGGTTCACATGGTCATATCTAAAATGTTCGTAATTGATACCGCCCACGTAAGCTTTAACATGTCCGGTTTGCGGTTCTAC
>JAYEIA010000341.1:0-20720 GCA_034659855.1 Bacteroidota bacterium | reverse complement strand
GAATAATTTAATCTATAATGGGTTTTAATTTTATGCAATATTTATTAAGCAACAAAGAACAATTAGAAACACTAAGCCTACAACAGCGGTTTGATGTCAGTCCTTTTTTTGCTTTCTGATCTGCCTGCGACTACACAAAAAACAAAAAAACCGCCGTAAGGCACATTTTCGGTAAATAGGAATACTCTCTAAAAATTATCTCCAGAGCAGCCAATAATTAATGGCTTCGTCTTTATAGCTTAAGTGCATTTGGCGCACTTTTCGTATTTCGGTTTCGGCACCGTTTCTTGTCGAGAACGACTTTACTGCTACTCGGTTGTATCCTTGGTAGGGATAAAGTACCATGGCCGGATACCCTTTAGTTTTAAAATAAGCTCGTAAATCTACAGCATTGCTAATCTCTTGAAAGCTGCCGGCAATAACATAGAATTTCTTAACATGAACTTTTTTAGTTGCTTTTTTCTGTTCTTCTTCAGCTTTTTCAATCTCCCTATCTTCTACTTTTTTTAGTGTTCCGTCTTCTTTTTCTTCCATGACGGGTTCCTTTTTCGCTTCTTTCTCTACGGTCAGAGTATCAGTTGTAACGGCCTTGTTTTCAACAGAATCTTCTTCAATAATTTCGTTGGTATCATTTTCTGTATCATATTCTTCATAATTCATAATACTTTCAGTATCATCTTCTGTCTCTGTAGATTTTTCTTGTTTTGCATTACATGAGAAAAGTGTGGCAAAAAAGAAAACAAGGGCAAAAAAAAGAGTAATATTCTTCATAAAAATTGTATATTTGGTTGATAATTAGCAATTAAATAGTAAATGTATTAATATTAATACAAAATTAAAATTAAAATTTGAAAAAATCACATTTAGTAAAAACTTACATTAATTCTTTTTTTGAATTATTTTTCCCAAATACTTGCGAAGCATGCAGTAAAAGGCTAAGTGTGGGAGAATCTGTGATCTGCACCGACTGTCTTTATAACCTGCCGCGAACAAAAAATCATGAGTACACGGAGAATAGTACTGAAGAGCTTTTTAGGGGGTTGATCCCTATAGATTATGCGACCTCATTTTTTTATTTTAATAAGGGGAGCAGCTACCGAAAACTTATCCACGACCTCAAATACAAAGGAAAGAAACACTTGGCCGTGAGTTTGGGCGAGCATTTTGGTGCAGAAATAAAAGATTCCCTTTTCGCTGCGGTTGATTTGTTGGTTCCGGTGCCTTTGCACCCTTTAAAGAAACTCAAGCGCGGGTTTAATCAATCGGAACAGATCATCTTGGGAATGGCTGCTACTATGGATAAAAGTTATGATTTTAAAAACTTAGTACGAACAGTCAATACGGAAACTCAAACGAAAAAAAACTTGTCGGAGCGTCGAGAGAATGTAAATTCAGTTTTTCATGTAAAAAACCCCGGAGATTTTGAGGGGAAACACCTATTGTTGGTTGATGATGTAGTAACAACAGGCTCTACTTTGGCCGCCTGTGCCGAAGAAATTTTAAAAGTTCCCGGCGCTAAAGTATCGGTGGCAACGCTTGGTATCGCAGGGTCTTAGGCTTGTGATGAAATAAATTGACAGTTTTAAACGAAGTTATTTAGGAACAAGCACTTAGTTATTCATATCGGCAATAATGGGCATAAGTCTGCCTAAGCCCTTCCTTCAGAGAAATCTTTGCTTTAATGCCGTAATTTTCTGCGACACTTACATCCAATAATTTTTGAAATGTTCCGTCCGGTTTTTCCGGATTGGTAAATATCCGACCTTTATAATCAACAACCTCTGTTTTTATAAGTTCAGCCAATTCTCCGATGGAAATATCTTTTCCGGTGCCAAGATTTATGTGAGTATTTCTGACTTCCGACTTTGTTATGGGAAACTCGGGCTTAGAAATGTTAAATTTTGCTTTCAGAATATCTTTAAAACTCAGCTTTTCGCCCAGCTCAACCACGGCATTTCCGAGGTCGTCGGCATGTAGAAACTCTCTGCGAGGTTTTCCGGTTCCCCATATTGTAAGAGCTTCAGGGCTTATTCCGAAATCATTCAATCGTCGGGTAATTTCTTCATTCGAGGACGATGCATCAATACCGGAAACGGGCCGGTGCGAAATATCTTTTCTAATTCCGGCAAAATCAATTTCAGAGAGAGCTTTGGCCAAATGTAATTTGCGAATAAGAGCCGGCAAAACATGAGATTTTTCCAAATCAAAATTGTCATTTCTGCCGTATAAGTTTGTGGGCATAACCGAAATAAAGTCGGTACCGTATTGTAAATTAAAGCTTTCGCACAACTTAATGCCTGCAATTTTAGCTATAGCATAGGGTTCATTGGTATATTCTAAACTATCGGTCAGCAAATAATCTTCACGCATGGGTTGTGGGCTCTCCTTGGGATAAATGCATGAGCTTCCGAGGAATATCAGCTTTTTGACATTATTTACATAAGCTTGATGAATAATATTATTTTGAATTTGAAGATTATCGTAGATAAAATCAGCGCGGTAAGTCGTATTGGCAAGAATTCCGCCAACTTTTGCCGCAGCCAAAAAAACATAGTCAGGTTTTTCTTTTGAAAAAAAATCTTGAACTGTTTTTTGATTCCTCAAATCAAAGTCGGCGTGGGGGGTAAAAACAAAATTTTTGTACCCTTTTTGTTTTAGTGCATTTACAATGGCCGAGCCAACCAAACCTCGGTGACCGGCAACATATATTTTTGAATCTTTTGTCATAGTTGAAATATTTTCTCGTGACAAATGTAATGAAGTTTTAGAAACAGGAAAAGTTTGACTTCCGGATTTCACACGAAAAATGAATAAAAAATTAAGGCTATAGTTTAAAATGACGTTGCTTTTTCGGAGGTTGAGCATGTTGTTTTGCAAACAACATGCTCAACCTCCGAAAATTTGAATATTATCTTGTAAAAACCTTATAATCATCATATTCAAAATAACACCGCTATTCTGAACTATAGCCAAAATTAACTCGCTGAGAATGGGCTGTACTGTTTAATAGAATAATGCGGCGTTTGTACGGAAAAATATTATAACCCGAATTATTCATACGTTTTTTCTTTTTCTGAAACAAGACGACAAATCCTGCTGTTGTCTGTCAGTTGACGGAAATTTAATTTTTTGAGACATCTTAAAAGTTTACATTTGTGTAGGGAGAGAATTGATTATAAATATTAAAACGGTTAACTATCTGACAACTAATAGTATATGAGCGACTTTGCAAGGATAAATGTAAATTAAAAAATTCACTAATGTAAAAAATGATAGAAAAAAGACAAGAAAACTTTACAATTATTACGGCGGGTGGTTACGGAAAGCGAATGAAAGTGGCCATCCCTAAACAGTTTGCCGTTATAGGTTCAAAACCAATTTTGATGCATACCATTGAACGGTTTTTGGCCTATGATGCTTCCATGCAAATTGTAATGAGTTTACCCGAAAGTGAGTTTGAAAACTGGGGAAAGCTTTGTGAGAACTATCAATTTACTCATGACCTAACGATTGTTGCCGGCGGAAAAACAAGATTTCACTCTATAAAAAATGCACTGCGAGGAACTGCCGGTACGGGCCTTATTGCTGTACACGACGGTGTTCGCCCCTTGGTCTCCGGGCAAACTATTTCGGAAGCATTCCGCACGGCAAAAAAATACGGTTCGGCCGTACCGATTTGTGATATTCCGTTTTCTATACGAAAAATAAAAGGGGAGGGGAGTAAAGCCGTTAACAGAGAGCAATACAAAGAAGTACAAACCCCGCAAGTATTCAGAGCCGAGATTTTACATAAGGCTTATTCTCAAGAATATTCGGAGCAATTTACCGACGACGCCTCAGTTGTAGAAAATATGGGACAGAAAATTTTTCTTTGTTCGGGTAACAGAGAAAATGTAAAAATTACCTATCCTTCTGATATGGGATATGCCGAGTCTTTGCTTTATACTCAATAGCTGAAAAAGTTATAATGAAAGGCAGAATCCCGGTTATTTTGACTATCCGGATTTCGTCTGTTTTAAGATAAAAAAAATGGACATTGTGTATAATTGCAAATGCCTGAATACCTGACAAAACAAATTTTTAAACCAATTCATATATACCGCATCTATCTTACTATCAAGTGCTTGTATTTTCGCAAATAATATCCGCACCCAATTATATCGCAAAATCATATAGCAGTCTTTATATTAAAGGAGTACAGCCATTTAATATATTAAAATAGACGAAGTCTGCTATCGAGCATTTTGAAAATTAAAACGATCCCGCTTAAATAAGCCGTCTTCTTTTTTCTTGCTCTTTTTAAATCTGAATTGGTAGGCTATATTTAGCCAAGGGTAAAAACTAAAAGCCTGATTAAACAACTCATTGGAGTAGATGAGCTTTAGCCCGAGCAGAGCAGAAAGCTTATCGTTGAAATAGCCGTACAGCCCAAGTTTGCTTTCAACCGAAAACTGCTCAACAGTTAACTTATGGGCATGAAAAACAAGATCAGCCGAATAGTTAAGGAAATTCGTTATATGTCCTGTACCGGCGACTCCGGCATACCAATTCAATTCCGGATTAATAACGGAAGTCTCTCTGAAAAAAACAGCTTTATTGATGAGAGGATGCAAGCTCGTGTCTATACTGTATGCATACTTTGCGCCCAGCTTTAAAGTCAGCAAATGGTCGGGTGGCGAGCAGTGGCCGGCTTCCTGCAAAAGAGTACTCAAAAGCAACTCGTTTTGAAAGCCTATGGCCTGCGGAGAAGATTCTTCCGGTCTGTATTGTTGCGGTAACCACGGTTGAGTTCTTGAAAAATTCAACGCCAAAGTAGGGTAGTATAAGCCGTGTTTTGATGAGAATATAAATTTTTTGGTCAGCAGGTTAAACTTGAGCCATTCGTGTTTTAAGTGAATATGAGGCATAATAAACACGGCGACGGGATGAGCCAGTAATTCATTGTTTTGATTGATACCGTACCGACCGTTTTGAAATAAATTTATCTCAGCTTTCTGACGACCTATAGTGTATGCTGTTCCGTTTGTTTTCAGAGGAACCTGTGCATTGGCTGATATAAACTGAAATAAAACAAATACTACGGCGATGGCTTTCTTCATGAGAGACTGATTAAAACCTAAAATGAGTGATTATGAACGTCGATAAGCACCAATCTTTTGAGCCAAAAGACATTATAAAAAAATATCATGCACCAATTGGGTGCATTCAATTTTTTTGTAAAGCTTCTGTTCTCAAAATATTGGCACTTCTCTTTATTCATAATCGCTCAATATAGGTATAAATAATTTTCAAGGGTTGACTTGCCGTGAATAAACGCAAAAAACAGGATTTTTATTTTTAGCCTGAATAATTCATGCGTTTTTTTAGAGTTGTATACGAGTAACTAAACTTGCCGATATAGTTGTCTGTTTCAAAGGTTTAGTTAGGAAGTAGACGAATCTAAAAAAATGCACTTAAGTGAAAAATAATAAAATGTAAATTTTAAAAATATCAGTATATTTGTCTGAAAATAAGCACTTTAAATCCATTTTATTATTTTCATGAACGTGCTTGCACCTCAGCGCAGCTAATTATTCAGCTTAGAGATCCGCTAAGTATAAATTTGCATTTTTCTCAATTGACTCTTTTATTGAAAGAAAACGGTAGTTTAATTCGTTGGTTAAGGCCGCATTAGAATAGTAGCTTTTTGATGCAGCGGCTTTAATGGTTTCCTTAGTCAGCTTGGGAGTTCCTCCGGTTATTTTTTTATAGACGGACTCCAATATTCCGATAAATTTCAAAAGCCCGGGGCTTGCTTCTTTTTTTGGCGGGCTTACCTTTAAATATTTCGCCATGAGTTGAAACAGGTCTTTGTAGGATATATTTTCTGAATTAATAATATAACGTTTGCCGTGAAGATCGTTTTCGGCAAACAAAACGGCAATTTCAGCGACATCAGTAACGTCTGTAAACCCCGTAACTCCGGTGGTGTAGTATTTATTGCTTTTATACACGGTATCAAACAGTGCAGAGCTTCCTTGGCTCCAATTTCCGGGGCCCAATATTACCGAAGGGTTAAGAATTACGGCATTAAGCCCTTCAGCAATTCCTCTCCAAACTTCGAGTTCCGAATAAAATTTACTTTTTGAGTATTCAGATTGACCGGGATCAATTTCTCCGAGTTTTTCGGTAATTTTACCTGTTTTATCAGCCGAGGACAGTGCCGCGATTGAGCTGATGTGGCAAAGTTTACCCGCATTTTTTAATAAGCAGGCATTAACCAACGCCTTTGTCCCGTCAATATTGACCTGCTTTATTTTTTCTTTATCTTTTTTGTTAAAAGAAACCAAGGCCGCAGCATGTATTACGGTGTCCCCTTTATTGATGTATTTTTGAAGACAGCTTGGAGTATTCAGATCACAATTTTTCCATTGAATTTTTTTGAAAAGTTGCTCAGGTTCATCCGTGTAGTAGGAGAATATTTTTAATACCAAACCGGTATTGCTGTGTTTTCTTTTTAATGCAATTACCTTGTGGCTTTTCCGGCAAAGTTGAAATAATATGTGAGCCCCCAGCATACCGGTACCTCCTGTAACTATAATCATGGTTTTATAATGTAAAAATTTTAGCAAAGGTAACTTAAACTTCAAACAAAAATAAAATAAACAAAGATTTATATTTGAGTCAACTCCGAAAAGTCATTTAGATTAAAGAACTCTAAAATCAAAAATTTTGACTTTTCGGAGTAGGTTTATATTTATTTAAACAGTGCCTGAATGGACTAGTATAATTGACAGATATACAGATATATAGTGTTGTTTTTAAATTTGAATAATCGTCATTTATTGTCATTTACTTTGTTGCCGGTGATAGTCATTTTTTATAAGTTTTTGAAATTGACAGTATAATGACTCTCAATGACTATTTAATGACAAAAACATTCAAATATAGAATAAGTATGAAACTATTGTTATACTTGCATTACAGAGTTTCTGTTTAGAGACTAAATAGGAAATCATCCGGCAATGGACACAACGATATCAATAAAACAGGAGTTAATTTTTAGTGTTGAACAAAAAAACATGAATCTTAGAGGGTAATTGTTACCTTTGTCGGAGACAATAATTCTTGTTATGGATTTTTTTTCTACAGAATATATCATTCTATTTTCTGCTTTGACTGCATTTATTATAACCTATGCAGCCATTCCGTCAATCGTTCGTGTTGCAAAATTAAAATCACTTACCGATAAGCCTAATGAAAGAAAGATGCATTCTTCGGAGGTTCCTACCTTAGGTGGTATTGCTATTTTTGCGGGGGTAATGATAAGTGCGTTGATGTTTACCGATGTAAGTAATTTTCCGCAACTGGCGTATATTGCCGTCGGGGCAATCCTATTATTTTTTATAGGAATCAAGGATGACATATTGGTCATAGCTCCCACAACCAAGCTGTTCGGACAAATTTTAACAGGAATAATTCTTGCAGTATTTACGGATATTCGCTTAACCGATCTTCACGGATTTTTTAACATACATCATATCCCCGAATATGTTTCCATAGCCTTGTCAGTATTCGTAATTGTTGTTATTGTAAATTCATTGAATTTAGTGGACGGTATCGATGGCTTAGCTTCGGGAATAGGTATAGTAGCCGGCAGTTCCTACGGCATTTGGTTTTATCAAACAGGACATATTCCGGAGGCAATTATTTCGGTCTCTTTGGTGGGCGCCTTATTGGCTTTTTTGAGGTTTAACTTGTTTTCCAAAAAAGAGAAAATTTTTATGGGAGACACCGGCTCATTGATATTGGGTTATTTTTTGGCTGTTCTCACCATTCGATTTAATGAATATAATATTGATCATGATTTCAAATACGCCATATGGGGTGCGCCGGCAGTATCGGTGGCAATCTTAGTGATTCCTTTGTTTGATACGATTCGAGTCATGTTTATTCGGGTTATCATTCGTCAGCCCATTTTTCTTCCCGACAAAAGACATATACACCATTTATTTATGCGAGCCGGTTTGTCTCAGACGCAAACTTTGATTGTTATTCTTTTTATTAATATTGTTTATGCCTTTGTTTTATTCACTTTTCATAATATAGTCGGCATCAGAACATGGTTTCTAATATTGATACTATCATCTATGGTGATATTTTATATTCCGGTCGCCATTCTCCGAATTAAGAGATATAAAAAGAAAAAGAAAAATGACGGCTAAATCAACGGTCTTGGTTGTACTTATGCTGTTTATCAGGATATTTGCTTTTTCGCAGCATTTGACGATGCATCGTTCTGATGATTTCCTGAGGGAAGAATTTATACATAACCAAGGAACCGGACACATCAGCATGCGACCGTTTTTTGTTAAGGACTACCTTGCATTTACCGACAGCATGCATCAAATTTCGGAAAGTTCCGAGATATATTTCAAACAAGCAACTTATACAAAACAAACAAAGCGTTCATTTTTTCGGTTGTCTCCCTTATTCGTTTCCAAAAGCAATTACAGCCTTTCAGACAACAATATAAACTATGCCCATGGAGTAGGAATCGGAATTAAGGCAAACGTCAATCGAAAGTTTTTTCTCGATGCCGATTTATATGGACTTTATGCCCGGCTGAATGCCTCCGACAAGCATTTTACGGATACCTTTCATGTATTTCCGAATTTTGCACAAAATTTTAAGAGGGCAGGGGAGAAATTCTTAGTGTATGAAGCAGATTTTCGGCTGACTTATTTGCCGGCAGACTATATTCGATTTGAAGTCGGAAAAAGTCGGCACTTTTGGGGCTACGGCAAGCAGTCCTTGTTTCTTTCCGATATCTCGGCAAGTATGCCCTATTTCTCAACAACCGTTGATGTTTGGCAGTTAAAATATCGCTGGATGATACTGCGAGGGAATGATTTTGATTTAAACAATCCGGATTTTAGTTTGTCGCCCCCCAAAAAGTATTTTGCGATACATTACCTTAGCCTGAATTTAGGCACACGGGTAAATTTTAATTTTTTTGAAGCGCTTGTAACAAACCCCTACGACCAAAAAGGCAAGAAAGGTTTGGATTTGAATTATCTGAACCCGGTAATTTTTTACCGCCCGGTGGAATTTGCCGCCGGCACATATGACAATGCCTTGTTTGGTTTGGGTTTAAATATAAGGCTTTTCAAAAAACTGCACTTGTATTCTCAATTGCTGATAGATGATATGATAATTTCTGAGCTAAAAGCCGGTAACGGCTGGTGGGGTAATAAATTCGGGATTCAGGTGGGCGGCAAAGCCTATGATTTTTTAGATATCAATAACTTGTATGTCAGCGGGGAGTTAAATTTTGTTCGCCCGTTCAGTTATTCTCATACCAGAGATAATATTAACTACAGTAATTTCCGAATATCACTGGCTCATCCGGAGGGATCAAATTTTGGCGAAGGGCTTTTTATCATTCGATATAAGAAGAATAACCTGATTTATTCCGGCGGATTCCGATTGGTACATAAAGGAGAAGATGAATCTGAAGTCTCCTACGGAAGTAATATTTTAAGACCTTATGATTTAAGGCCGGATAATTACAACAACAAACTTTTGCAAGGAGTTCACACAAAGGAATATACAATAGATGTAAATGCTGCGTGGCTGTTAAATCCTGAGATTGATTTAAAACTTAGGGCGGGAGTACAGTATCGCAAAAAAAAGTATCCGAATTTTAGCGAAGGAGGAATACAGTTTTATATATCCTTTTCAACAGCAGATATATTTTTTCAAAACCATTGGTTTTAGGGTTTGTGATGAAATAAATTGACAGTTTTAAACGAAGTTATTTTGTAAAGTAGAGCCACGCCGCGGCGTTGCTCTACTTTCGGTCATGATTTATGTCGTATCCGTTTCTAAGGAAAAAATGTCAACTTCGCATTATTGGGCTAAGAATCAATGTGTTATTTTTTTGTACCCATATCAAAGTTATAATACAAATTAAACTTCTGGTTTTATAAAAAAAACTTTTTACTTTTGCTGTATTCAAAGCAATTTGATATAATCGCTTATTTTAGGATAATACCCAAAGAGTAAAACATGTATTGCGAGTCCTTTGCTTTGAGCTGTATTCAGCAATTAACAAATCAATCAATCATAAATCAAAACAATTAATTGAAATGGAAAATGTAATTTATATTCTAATTGCTGCAGGAGCATTAGGTATTTTGTATACCATATGGAAGACTGCATGGGTAAAGGCTCAAGACGCCGGAACGATTAAAATGCGAAATATTGCAGGGCATATCGCTGACGGAGCTATGTCCTTTTTGAAAGCTGAATACAAAATTCTCGGAATTTTTGTAGTCGCTGTAGCTGTATTGTTATTCTTTAAAGGGGCCGCAGACGACAGTTCAAACGGTTTCATTGCTTTGTCTTTTGTTACCGGAGCCGTATTGTCGGCTTTTGCCGGATATTTGGGGATGAAGATTGCCGTAAAAGCAAACGTAAGAACAACTAATGCCGCTCAAAGCTCATTGGGTGAAGCATTGAAAGTAGCATTCACCGGAGGTTCCGTAATGGGAATATCTGTTGTTTCTCTCGGCGTATTAGGATTGAGTGTCCTATTTCTTGTGTACCATTGGATTGGGTTTGACGGGGGGATAACAGAAGTGTTGAATGTAATTTCAGGATTTTCTTTGGGCGCATCTTCTATTGCTTTATTTGCACGTGTAGGCGGAGGTATTTATACCAAAGCGGCCGATGTTGGAGCCGACTTGGTAGGAAAAGTTGAAAGCGGCATACCGGAAGATCATTATTTGAATCCGGCAACAATTGCAGACAACGTTGGAGATAACGTTGGTGATGTCGCAGGAATGGGAGCCGATTTATTTGAGTCTTTCGTTGGTTCAATAATTGCAACAATGGTATTGGGAGCCGGTTTTTTAAGCGCTACCGAAATTCAAAGCGGATTTGAGTTAGGACCCGTAATCCTTCCTTTGGCTATGGCCGGAGCAGGTATTATTGTTTCAGTTATCGGAACCTTATTTGTGCGTATGTCAAAAGACGGTAACCCGCATAAAAGTTTAAATACCGGAGAATTTGTTTCGTCCGGGCTAATGTTAATTGTATCTTTCTTTCTTATTCGATTTTTCTTACCCGAAACTTGGACGGTGGTAGATTCGGTTGCCGGAGTTGAGACCACTTATCAGTATTGGGGAGTGTATTTAGCTTCATTGTTTGGTTTAGCAGCCGGTTTTTTTATCGGAAAAATTACAGAATATTATACGGCCACGGGAACAAGCCCGGTATGGTCTATTGTTAAAAATTCAAGAACAGGTTCAGCAACAAACATAATCAGCGGATTGGAAGTCGGAATGAAATCAACCGCCTTTCCCGTAATTGTTATTGCAGCGGCAATTATCGGTGCATACTATGTTGCCGGTCTTTACGGTATTGCTATAGCAGCCGTGGGTATGTTGGCAAATATCGGAATCCAGTTGGCTATTGATGCCTACGGACCGATTGCAGATAACGCCGGAGGAATTGCCGAAATGGCCGAATTGGACGCTGAAGTAAGAGAACGCACTGATAAGTTAGACGCTGTAGGAAATACGACTGCTGCTATCGGTAAAGGATTTGCCATTGGCTCGGCAGCATTGACTGCTCTGGCTATGTTTTCGGCATTTATGCAGCAAGCCAATGTCCGAGTGATTGACTTGGCAAAACCTGAAATTATTGCCGGATTATTATTCGGTGCCATGCTGCCCTTGTTATTTTCAGCACTTGCCATGGGAGCTGTGGGAAGAGCAGCGTCGAGCATGATTGAAGAGGTGAGACGTCAGTTTAGAGAAATTCCGCAATTGAAAAAAGCTCTGGTTATATTTAAAAAATATGACGGCGATTTATCTTCTGCAACCGATGAGGAGAAAGAGGCTTATAAATTAGGAGAGACCAGCGGAGAATACGATAAATGTATAGATATTTCTACTCGATCGTCGTTGAGAGAAATGGTACTTCCCGGCATATTGGCTTTGGCTGTTCCTGCACTTGTCGGATATATCGGTGGTGCGCACATGCTTGGCGGTGTATTGGCCGGAGTAACAGCATCGGGTGTTATTATGGCTATATTCCAAGCCAACTCAGGCGGAGCTTGGGACAATGCCAAGAAAATGGTTGAGGAAGGCGTTGTAATTGACGATGTCAGTTACGGCAAAGGATCTGATTTGCATAAGGCAACGGTTGTCGGCGACACAGTTGGTGATCCCTTAAAAGACACTTCAGGGCCGTCATTAAACATATTGGTAAAATTGATGTCTGTTGTGGCATTGGTTATTGCTCCGAGTATAGCTGTTGTTGATTCAGCTGATTTTACAACGAGTGATGCGAATACCGTAGAAGTTTCTGAAATGAATATAAACCAATCAGAGTCAACGGCAACAATCTCCGAATACGGAGACTTGTCTGAAGAATAAATGTATTGAACTTAGGAAATTGTAAGTAAATAAATGTTTCATTTGCTTAGAATTCCTTAACCCTGTGTAGGTTCGATTAAAATAATAATACCGATGAAACTTTGTTTTGTCGGTATTATTTTTTTATAAGCATAATGAGGGTTTTTTATGATAGTTTTGAGAAGCTTCATAAATTAGCAGAATGTAAAAATGATAGTCGTTTTAAAAAAAAGTGAGTAGTTCCCGGCGGTCTATCCCGGTTTCAGCAATCCCCGGCTTCGGCTTCACTCAGCCTCCGAAAGTATATCCGGCGTAGTTTTCGGAGGCTGAGCATGTTGTTTGCAAAACAAGCCTCGAAGCCGGTTACAGCACCCCAAAGCCGATCTCAGCAAGATCCTCCGGAAGTATCTGATTTTACAAACCTACCAAATGGCATTTTAACCACTCTTGTTATGATTGAAAAAAGCAGATAAACCTTATCTTTTATTGAGTCCGATCTTGTATATTCTATTTTAGCAAAACAAGTTATATGTCTAATTGTCAAGGTCTTACAGCTTATTCTACAATTAAGTTAAAACTCTTATTTTTACTACTTTAACTTTATAAGCGTTTAACTTTATAATTTTTTAAACTAAACTCTTTATTCATAATCACTAATCGGAGCACAAGTACAAACCAAATTTCTGTCGCCGTAGGCATTATCTACCCGGCCAACCGGAATTTGAAATTTGTTTTCTCGAATAATATTTACCGGATAAGCGGCTTTTGTCCGAGAGTAGGGGTGAGTCCAATCATCGCTCAATAAATGTTGCTCAGAGTGGGGGGCATTTTTAAGTACATTATCGTTTTGGTCTGCTTTGCCGTCTTTTATTTCCTGAATTTCATGATAAATGGAAACCATTGCATCAATAAAACGATCAATTTCTTTCAGAGATTCACTTTCCGTTGGCTCGGCCATAAGTGTCCCGTGCACGGGAAATGAGAGAGTCGGTGCATGAAAACCGTAATCCATTAATCGTTTGGCAATATCTGCTTCGGTAATGCCGGCTTCTTTTTTGAACATTCGGCAATCAATAATCATTTCATGAGCCACCCTGCCGTTATCTCCGGTGTACAGAATTTCGTAATATTCACTCAGTCGGCTTGCCATATAGTTGGCATTGAGGATAGCCGTTTGAGTTGATACTTTGAGCCCGTCGCCGCCCAGCATTTTAATATACCCGTGTGTAATGGGCAAAACAGAAGCACTGCCGTAGGGAGCAGAAGCAACGGCTTGTATGGCTTTGGCTCCGCCGGTTTTTACAACACGGTGGCCCGGAAGAAAATCAGCCAAATGTTTAGCCACAGCCACCGGACCTACACCGGGACCGCCTCCGCCGTGAGGAATTCCAAACGTTTTATGAAGGTTCAAATGGCAAACATCCGCCCCGATAATTGCCGGGTTAGTGTAGCCGACTTGGGCATTCAAATTGGCTCCGTCCAGATATACCTGTCCGCCGTTTTTATGAATGATTTCACAGACTTTTTTCACAGAAATTTCAAAGACTCCGTGAGTCGAAGGATAGGTAATCATAATGGCAGACAATTGGTCGGCATATTTTTCAGACTTTGCTTTGAGGTCATCCATATCAATATTTCCGTTGTCGTCGCATTTCACGATTTTAACGGTCATACCGGCCATCACTGCACTTGCCGGATTTGTTCCGTGTGCCGATGCCGGAATAAGGGTAATATTTCTGTCGCCTTGGTCTATGGAGTTCTGATAAGCTCGAATCATTAATAAGCCGGTATATTCTCCGGCAGCCCCCGAATTGGGCTGGAGTGTAATGTCATCGAAACCGGTAATTTCTAACAAGTCAGTCTTTAACTCATTAATTAATTGAGAATATCCATGACTTTGATTTGCAGGAACAAACGGATGAATATTTCCCAGTCCGGCAAATGTAACAGGCAACATAAGCGAGGCGGCATTGAGTTTCATTGTACAAGATCCTAAAGGAATCATGCCTTGAGTTAAGGAAAAGTCTCTGCGTTCCAGTTTTTTAATATATCGCATCATCTCCGTCTCCGAATGATAATTGTTAAATACTGCTTGTTGCAGAAAGTCCGATTTTCGAGTACAATCCTCTGAAATTACAGAACGCTCTTGCGTATCTCGGACCGGTTTAAACGTTTTAGAACTTAATTCGGCAAAAATTTCCGTGATATTATTTATATCTTCAGTACTCATGGGTTCATCTGTACTGATACCGACAAAGTCGTCTTTAAAATATCGGAAATTATAGCCTTTTTTAACGGCAATATTTTGAATGTCTTCAGAAGAATATGCCTTGTAAATAGGAATACGAATGGTATCAAAGAAGCTGTCGTTTTGGTTTTCAAAACCTAAAGTCTTCAATTGTTCAGATAGAATAACCGCTTTACTGTGTACTTCCGAGGCAATTTTTTTCAAGCCTTCTTTTCCGTGCCAAACGGCATACATGCCGGCAATGGTAGCCAAAAGAGCCTGAGCAGTACAAATATTTGATGTCGCTTTTTCTCTTTTGATATGTTGCTCGCGGGTTTGCAGAGCCATTCGTATAGCCGGATTTCCGTGAACATCTTGAGACACACCGATAATTCTTCCGGGGACCTGTCTTTTGTATTCGGACCTTACAGCAAAATAGGCTGCATGCGGTCCGCCGTATGCCATAGGTAGTCCGAAGCGTTGGCTTGTGCCGAATACGATGTCGGCTCCCCATTCTCCCGGGGGAGTTAATAATGCCAGACTGAGCAGATCAGCGGCTACGGCAACTTTAATACCGGTATCATGCGCTTTTTGAGTAAATGTTTTGTAACTGATAAGTTTTCCGTCGCCGGCCGGGTACTGAAGTATGGCGCCGAAAACATTTTCATTGAAATCAAATTTGTCAAACGGACCAACCGTAAGGTCAATACCGAGACTGTCGGCACGAGTTTGAATGACATCTATGGTTTGAGGAAACATATTGGTATCCACAAACAGAATATTTTTACCGGACTTTATTTCTTTTCGTTTTCTGAGAGCCGCCATCATGCCCATGGCTTCAGCGGCCGCAGTTGCTTCGTCCAGAAGAGAGGCATTGGATAAAGGCATGGCGGTGAGCTCATTTACCATGGTTTGGAAATTAAGTAAAGCTTCCAAGCGTCCTTGCGAAATTTCAGCTTGGTAAGGAGTGTAGGAGGTGTACCAAGCCGGGTTTTCAAAGATATTTCTGCGAATAACAGCCGGGAACGTACTGTTGTAATAGCCCATCCCGATTTGTGATTTCAGCACCTTATTTTTTGCAATAATAGACCTGATATGGTTATCGTATTCCTTTTCGGATATTCCTTTCGGAATATTAAGCGGTTTGTTATCAAGGATATTATCCGGGATAACTCTTTCCATCAGTTCATCCGGAGAGGAAACCCCGATTTTATCGAGCATATACTTGATATCCTTTGGTGTTAAACCGATATGTCTTTGCAGATAGCTGTTATTATACATGTTGTGCCTTTTTTTTGTGAAACTTAGGGGGTAAAATTAAGAAGAACTTTGATTAATTGATTGACTTTTACCGGAAAAAGAATACATTTGTTTAACATATTATAAAATTATCGAAAACAATAAATCCATGAACAAAATATTGACTTTTATCGTTTTGCTTTCTTTTCTGTCCGTTGCAGCTTGGGGACAGCAAGAGATATTAATGAAATCCGGGAAAAAGATAACAGCCTACAAAGTAAAAATTGATGATCGGCAGGGTACTCTTTTTTATAAAGACAAAAAAGGAAAGGTTAAGTGGGAACAGATAAGCGATGTTTTTTCGTTGACCAGAGAAGACGAGGTGCACATTATTTTTTATCAGCCCGATTGTGAAGATGTTTGTTTTAAAACCGACCAAATGAGAGACTATTTGCAAGGCAATGCTGCCGCCGATGAAAAGTCAATGTGGTTTCCTTTGGTTTCGGGAATTGTATTTGGCAGCAGCAGTTCCTTTCTTTTGGTAAGAGGCGGTTTGTCTTTTTTGGTGCCCGTACCTTCGGCGGCATATGCCACATTATTGGGCGGCATCCGACCCAATGAGGAAAAAATTGATTTCCCGAATAAGTATCAGAGCAATGCTCACTATAAGGAAGGGTTTGTACAGGGGCTCAGAAAAAGGCGTGCTGTATATTCTATTTTGGGCGGCGGAATTGGGATTATAAGTGGCGTGTTCTCGGCAAATTTGGTGAAATGATACTTTTGATACTCTGATACGGACTATGTTGATGCTGCTTTAGGAGAGTCAAAGGATATTTGACTCGTAAATTTGGTGCAGTGCATCTGAAATCGAAACAGAAAATATCAATAAAAAATTTGGCAGGTAAAGAAAATTGATTATTCTTAGGACTTAATTTAAAAATAATTGTTATGATATTTAAAGTTTTTAATTCGGAAAACAAACCGAATACAGAAGAAAAGAATGAAGTCATTAATTTTTTATTCGAACAACTCGAAAATTATGGCGACCCCAAACAAGATATTGAAAAATGCATTGGTTATGCATTAAAAGAATACACGTCATTTGGCGGATTTGTCTTGATAGCTAAAGAAAAGACCGATATTCTTGGTGCAGTTGTTTACAATAAGACCGGAATGAAAGATTATATTCCTGATAATATATTGGTTTACATCGCAACACATAAAGACCACAGAGGAAAAGGTATTGGAAAACAGCTCATGAAAAAATCCATTGAAATATCTGAAGGTGATATTGCATTGCACGTAGAACCGGATAATCCGGCAAAATTTCTATATGAAAAAATTGGTTTTACCAATAAGTATTTAGAAATGCGATACAAAAAAGAAAAATAACCTTCCGGGTTTTAAAAGGTAAATAAAAAACACCGAAATACAGTTTTGTATTCGGTGTTTTTTTAAATAGTATCCTCAAAACAAAAGAGCCTTTTCCCGACAAAAGTTGAACGGAATTATAAGCGAAAAATGTATCGGCTGAGTGCCGGCAATTGTCTAAAATGTAATAAACGGATTATTTCTTTTTTCGTTTCCGACAGTAGTTTCCGGACCGTGACCGGAAAAAACAGTCGTGGCCTCGTCCAAAGTATAAAGTTTTGTAACGATACTTTCTTTGAGGGTATCAAAGTTTCCTCCCGGCAAATCAGTTCGTCCGATGCTGTCTTTAAACAGCACATCTCCGCCAATAACAAATTTGTGTTCCGGCGAATGAAATACTAAGCTTCCTTTGGAATGTCCGGGGCAGTGGAGAATTTTAAGTCGGCTGTTTCCGAAAGTGATTTGATCGTCTTCACTCAAATAATTATTTAAACTCGGTGGGGGGGCCATTGTCAGCCCATAGTTTTCTGCCGCCTGAACCGCAAAATCATTGTTGGATTTTTCCTCTTTGTGGGCTTCCGGCTTTAATCCGTAGGTCATACTCACAAATTTATTTCCGAATACGTGATCTAAGTGAGAATGCGTATTGATGAGCCGAACGGGCTTTAATTCTTTGTCGGCTATAAAACCGGCGAGTTGTTCCTCCTCTTTCTTTAAATAGCAGGCCGGGTCTATAATAATGCATTCTTTACTGTCGTCGTATAAAATATAGGTATTTACTTCAAACGGACTGAATATAAAACGATTGACTTTCATATTTATGTGTTTTGTTGATTGGTGTAAAAAATATTGGTTTTTAAATTATGGGTTGAGCTACGGTGTTAAAATCCAAATTTATTCATAAACTTTTAATAGTAATAGTTCATTAAGTTTTTATAATTGACTGATATGTCGTCCTTTACAAAATATTTGACAAACAAATTAAAGTACTGATTGCTACGAGCTTAATTCGTAATTCGTAATTACTAAATCGTAATTTAACGAAGTGTTATTAATAGAAAGCAGTATAAAATATTGATTGAATTGATATTGTGACGATAAATTTATAAAATAAACCAAAATTGGGTATCATCAATTTTTACAGCAAAACAATCAATAGGTTAGTGCTTGTAAAGAAATAAAGTTTACAATTTATACGAGGTTATTTCTTTTTAAGCACTATATATACAGACGCTTTCATTGGTATTATTATTAATTTCCGAATTATTCGGCTTAGTTTTTTCCTTTTAAAAACGGGACAAAAACAAATTTACCGTGACTTTTCTTTTTGTATTCATTGTCTCCGGTTTTACGGAGTTCTATCATATCTTGAGTATTGGGGAAGCCTACGGGGATTATCATTTTTCCTCCTATTTTCAGCTGTCCCAAAAGCGTTTGCGGTATTTCACTCGCCCCGGCAGTAATAATTATTTTATCAAACGGAGCATAACCGGGCAAACCTTTGTAGCCGTCTCCGTATATACAATGAGGCGAATAGTTGAGTTTGTTCAATATAATTTGAGCCGAGCGAAATAGTGTTTTCTGTCGTTCAATAGTATAAACTTTGGCACCCAGTTCTAATAAAACCGCTGTTTGGTAGCCCGAACCGGTTCCTATTTCCAAAACTTTATCCCGTTTTTTAATTTCAAGCAATTCAGTTTGTATCGCTACGGTATAGGGTTGCGATATGGTTTGTTCGGAGGCAATCGGAAAAGCATTGTCCCGGTAGGCCCTTTCTTCAAAACCTTTGGCCATGAAATAATGGCGAGGTACTTTCATAATGGCCTCCAACACCCTTTGGTCTTGAATTCCTTTTCGTCTGAGGCCCTCAACAAGTTGCTTTCTGAGGCCTTTATATTTGAATGAGTCTGTCACTTTAGATTCTTTTAGCACAAAAATAAGGGATTAAATGCGTATTAAAAAAAATGTTTTCGAATAAAAGCAGCCGAAAATTATAATTTATATTAATTTAGGGCTTTGAAAAGCTTATTTGTCCATGCGAGAAAAAAAGCACCGATTAAAATATATTTTATTAGACCTATTTTCTGCAATACTTGCTTGGGGTACGTTTAACGCCTATCGGGAGATTTATTTTTCCGAAAGCCAATTTAAATGCACATTTTATTATTTCACAAAAACAGAATTTTGGATTGCCCTGTTTATTCTTCCTTTTCTATGGGTAAGCTTGTATTATTTATTCGGCCACTACAGAGAAATCTGGCGACGTTCATTATTGATAGAGTTTTGGCAAACCATGCTGGCTTCTCTTATCGGTTCAACGGTAATGTTTTTTGGCCTTCTTCTGGATGACAACGTTTTAAGCTATAAGGATTATTATTATGTATTCGTTGCTTTGTTTCTTATCCATTTTGTAACGACATGGTTTTTTCGATACCTTTTTACAAGCTATACATTACATCAGATAAACAGGGGCAAAATAGGTTTCAAAACTTTACTTCTGGGCAATAACAGCAAGGCCTCACAACTTTATCACACTCTCAATAAACAAGACGAGACTTACGGATATGATTTTGTGGGTTATGTCAGTTTAAGCGGTGAGCCTGACATTGAACTTGACAAGGATCTTAAGTTTTTGGGGGCTTTACACAAACTGCAAGAAATTATCAGAGAACACCGTATTCAGGAGATAATAATTGCCATAGAAAGTTCCGACCATGAAGTAATAAACTCTGTATTGATGCAACTCAGGCAACAGGATGTAATAATCAAAGCCATTCCTTCGCTTTCCGAGATGTTGTCGGGACGAGTTCGTTTGTCATTTTTTTTAGGGGAGCCGTTGGTTGTCGTTAATCATGATTTGATGAAGCCTTGGCAAAAAAATTTCAAACGCATTTTTGATATTATATTTTCCTTTACCGGCTTGGTTTTGTTAAGTCCGTTTATTATATTCATTATTTTGGGAATAAAGTTGACTTCAAAGGGTCCGGTGTTTTATTTGCAGGAACGCATAGGGAAAAATGAGCAACCGTTCTTGATATTCAAATTTCGTTCCATGTATGTTGATGCCGAAAAAGAGGGACCCCAATTATCCTGCGGCAATGATCCCCGAATAACCCGTTTCGGAAGATTTATGCGTAAGAACCGCATTGATGAATTGCCACAGTTTATTAATGTATTGAAGGGAGATATGTCGGTTGTAGGCCCTCGCCCGGAAAGGAAATTTTATATTAAAAAAATTATGGAGAAGGCCCCGTATTATACTATGCTCCTAACCGTAAGGCCGGGTATTACCTCTTGGGGAGCAGTAAAATACGGCTATACCGAAAATGTAGAGCAAATGTTCGAACAATTGAAGTTTGATATCTATTATGTCAGAAACATGTCATTACTTCTGGATTTTAAAATTCTGTTTAAGACAATATCGGTTGTGCTCAACGGTAGCGGGAAGTAGAGAAGAAATCTGAAATGCAAAATTCTGA
>JAYEIA010000340.1:0-4869 GCA_034659855.1 Bacteroidota bacterium | reverse complement strand
ACTATTTCGTCCAAGCACTAAGTAGTTGAACAAATAAAAACAACACTTATATATTTTGTTTAGTCCTGTATTTCAGGCGTTAGCAAAATTATTAATTGTTCATTAATAATTACTCATTACTTAATGACCGCCTCCGGGCATTTTAAATTTATCACCCGTATCTTTTATAATTTCTTTATAAAAATCGTTTCCGTAACCGGGCTGCTTTAAATGCGGGTTTTGTTTCCCGGGGTTTGGCCGTTTAACGTTTCCGTCCATATATTTCATAAACAAATAACGATAAAAATTCTTCCAATCTCCGACTAACTTGTCGGCGGTTTTTACCGAATAGTTGGTCAAAAACTTTACGGCTGCTTTTTTGTCATTCTTGTATAATTTCCGGGCCGATTGGTCTATTTTTGCGACATTGGCAACATTCTTCTTTTCAATAATTTGCTGTAGCGAATCGACCTCGGGTTGAATGGCATTATAACGCAAATAGGCCAAATTGGAGACTTGATTAAACACCCAAAAGGCTGAATTATCAGACCATTCCATCATTGAGCCGTTTCCTTTTTCAAAAGTTTCGGGAGCTCTCGTCATACTTGTATATAAGGGGGTATAAACGGTGCTTGCCGCATCATCCACACTAAACCAAAATATGCCGCCTATTTCATCGGGCAACCAGTTGCGTGACTGTGCAATAAACGAAAAACCGGTCTGCTGAGTGGCGGTTGCTCTTTCATTACAATAATGTTCGCCGTCAACTTCCCAGGTTAGCGGACGCCAACGGTACGGACGTTCAAACGGGCCTGCTCCCACATCTTGTCTCATGTCAAGCTCAGTCCCTTCTAAGTGGTCACGCATAAAATTAAACATATCTCGTTGAGAAATTTTACGCTCAGGTTTTATCCATAAGGGCATGCGATTGGTCGCATATCCGTTGGGATTGCTGCGTCCGTCCTCAAAGGATTCGTTATGCTCAATGTCGCCTTTGGCATAATTAAAATATTGTTGCATATCATTATTTACATCTTTGAACATAGACCATACGCGAATTTCACAAAATCTGGCTCCGCCAAAATCAACCGGAGCATAGGTACCCGAAAAGCTGAAATTTTTATCTGTTCCTTTGTACCAGCCTTTTTCTCGTGCAAATGTAATAACATCCTCGGCGTAAAGGGTGTTCTCTTTATCATCCAACGGGAAAGTAGTAATTCGGGCTTGGTTGGCGTGTCCGCTGATGTATCCGTCAGGTATTTTACGAGCTACCCAAACAGCGCCTTTTTCTCCCTCTCCTTTCCCGATCAATTCCATTATCCAGGCTTCATTTTTATCGGCAACAGAAAACGATTCTCCGGTGCTGTAATAACCAAATTCATCCATGAGATCGGCAATAACTTGGATTGCCTCTCGAGCTGTTTTAGAACGTTGCAAAGCAATATACATTAAGCTTCCGTAGTCCATAATTGCTCCGGCTTGTGATCCGAGTTCTTTTCTGCCGGTATAGGTTGTTTCTCCAATGGAAACTTGATACTCATTCATATTTCCGACCACATTATAAGTGTGAGGCACTTGAGGAATTTCGCCCAAGTATTTGCCGGTATCCCACTCATATACTTTAAGCATGCTGCCTGCCGGCCAATCGGTTGCCGGCCAATAATACAATTCGCCGTAGAGTACGTGAGAATCAGCCGAATAGCTAATCATTACCGAGCCGTCGGTTGAGGCTCCTTTAGTAATCAAAAAGTTGGTACAGGCTTGGTTGGTTTGCCATAGGCCCATAAGGACAATCAATGCCGTTAAAATTAGTTTTTTCATAATGATTATTATATTTTTAAATATTTAATAATAAAAAAGCTACCGGAATGCATAATATTTGCTTTATATTATTTGCAGTATTCCAATATCATTCACGAAAATGCAAAAGACTTGCATAAAATTTTGCCTAAATTTCGCATTTTTTTTCAAAACAGAAAAAGATATGACAAAAAAGAAAATTATTGAATTGTTGAATAATAAGACAGCCCTCAAACAGCAGGTTTTTGAGAACACTCACCAAGCCTTTTTGCAGATTAAAGAAATTTTAAAAGCGGTTGCTGAAGAATATAATAAAGAGTTGGATACCGATGAAGATTTAATTGAATTTCGTGATACATCGGAGATGTTGTCGGGCTTGCGAGTGTCCGGTGATGTTTTGGTATTTTACATGCATTCCAATATTTTTGATTTTGACCGAGAGCATGACGTGCGAAAAACAAAATATCTGAAAAATGACCCAATGGCCGGCTACTCCGGAGTTATAAATATTTATAACTTTTTGTCGGATTCATTCAAGTACGAGCGCAAAGAGGATTTGGGCTACCTCATCGGGCGAATATTTATAAACAAAAACAGGCATTATTTTGTAGAGGGAAAACGCCAGGAAGATTCTGCTGTTCCTCATTTCGGTAAGAAAGTATTGAACAAAAATGCGTTGAAAAAAATTATTGAAACGGCCATTGCCTACTCTCTGCAATTTGATTTGTTGGTGCCGCCCTATGATAATGTAAAAATGACCACGGTAGAACACATCAGTATGAAAAAGTATCAAGGCCAATTAAAAACCGGTAAACGTCTGGGATTCAGCTTTAGGTCGGATGATGTCAAAGGAGAAGCACCCAAATATACCGGCGGATAATTATCGGCTTATTTACGGATAGTCAATAGTTAATAAGCAAGAGTAAAAAACAACTTATCATCTTCTGAATAGTTTCTGTTTTATACTCTTGCTCATGACTCATTATGCCGGCTTTATTTTTGAATACGGATTCGTGCATCCACGGCAATAATCTTTTCAGGAGTTCCCAACAGAGGGTTTAAATCCATCTCTTTAATTTCGGGTACGGCTTCGCATAAAGCAGAGACTCGTGTAATAATTTCAGCAAACAACTCTTGATTCACCCCTGCTTGTCCGCGGGTTCCTTCAATCATTTTGTATGCTTTGATATTAGTAATCATGCTTTCAGCTTCGGGCAAACTGACCGGCGACAAGGCTGAATTTACATCTTTCAACACCTCAATAAATATGCCGCCCATACCGGCCAAAATCATATGCCCGAATTTGTCTTCGTAATTGGCTCCGATAAATAATTCGGTACCCGATAACATGGGTTGCAACAAAATTCCGGTAGTATCCTGAATTTGGATCATGCGCTCAAATTCTCGCTTGAGCTGTTCTTTATTTTCGACATTCAAAACAACACCGCCCACATCGGACTTATGAACCGGTCCCACAACTTTCATCACCAACGGATAGCTTATATCTTCCGCTGCTTTTGCCGCTGTTTCCGCAGTTGTGCACACCATTTCCTTGGCTCTCGGAATACCCGCAGCATCAAGCAATGCTTGGACATTCTCGGGCAGTAAATAGCCGTCAACATCAACCGAATCAATCACACGGCGAGCATGCGTTAAATCCACAGCCGGCAAACTGACGGTTTCTTCAACCGGCTTTGGTGTTTTATAAACTTTTGCCAATGCATTACCCAATAGAACTTCATCGGGAAAATTCACTCGTCCCTTCGATAAAAACTCAGCGACCTCTTCTTCTGCTTCTTTTATTGAAGGCAACACCGGAAAAATGGGCTTTCGGGCTGTTTTCATTTTTTTATCAATGACGTCATAGGCATCAAAAACTTTCATTAAACCGGGTGTCCCGAAAATCACTACCATGGCATCAACGGAATCAAACGCCTTATCACAATAATCAATAATAGTTTCCAACTGTTCGGCTGTGCCTGTTGCCAGGAAGTCTATCGGATTTTCGACCGAAGAACCCGGGAATAATTTTTCTTTGAGTTCTTCTGCTTTTGTCCCTTTAATTTCAGGAACATTTAAACCGCCTTTTTCCAATGTATCGGTCAGCATAACGGCCGGTCCGCCGGCATGTGTTATTATAGCAATATTCTTATTGCTGAATTCGGGATGCATAAATACTGATCCTATGGTTATAAGTTCCTGACGACCATAGGCTCTGACAATTCCGGCTTTCTTAAAGAGACTGTCCACGGCGACATCGGAACTCGACAAAGCCCCGGTATGCGAAGAGGCCGCTCGACTGCCGGCCTGCGATGTTCCGGATTTTACGGCAGCTATCTTACAGCCCTTTCGAATTAAGGATGCAGCATGCTTTAAAAGCTTTTTCGGCTGATTTATTTGTTCGAGATAGAGTAATTTTACCTTAGAGTCCTTTTCAGGATCAAAATTATTATCCATATACTCCAAGACTTCTTCCACGCCTACCTGGGCACTATTCCCCACAGACCAAACGCTTGAAAAGGTAAGCCCGTTGGGTATTCCCAATTCCATAATGAATACGGCTGTAGCTCCCGATCCGGAAATAAAATCAACTCCCTCGGTATCCAATTTGGGAATGGGAGATGTAAACACACCGGCATAATTGGGTGTGAGTACCCCTATCCCGTTGGGACCGATTAATACGGCATCGTTTGCATTTACAATCTTAACAATTTCATCTTCAATTTTGGCTCCGTCTTTGTCGGTTTCGCTAAAGCCCGCCGATAATATTATAATGGCTTTGGTGTCTTTCGTCTCGCAAAGCAAACGGACGGTATCGGCACAAAATTTGGCCGGAATGGCTAATATCGCCAAATCCGTTTGAGGCAATGTTATCAAATCTTTGTATGATTTTATTCCTTGTACCTCATCTTCTTTGGGATTGCTGACGTACAATTTTCCTTTATAGTTATAGTCAATTATATTTTTAAGAACTTTTCCGCCGGGTTTTCTGACTTCCTCAGACCCGCCGACAACAACAATACTCTTCGGATTTAATAACTGCTTATTCATATGTTTTTGTTTTTGGCAAATGTAAACATTCCCCGCTTA
>JAYEIA010000339.1:0-20757 GCA_034659855.1 Bacteroidota bacterium | reverse complement strand
ACTAAAAGAGACTTCAGGAGTTTTTCTTGTACCTTCTATTTTAATCGGATCCATAACTTTTCTAACAATTTATTTACAAATATAATTATTTTATGAAACTAAAATGCTAAATCTTAAAAAAAAATATTCAGAATTATATTTATATGTTTCAACACTTAAAGAACTGTCAATTTTTCTTGAAATATCAATCAAACCTAAACCTCCGCCACCTTTTTGGCTAAATTGTTGGTTATTTAATATGAGCTTATACAGAATTTTTATTTCTTCTTTGCTCAACGAGTTTAATTGCTTAATTCGGTCTTTTATTTTTCTTAAATGTATTTTTCTTACAAAGTTTCCAATAATGATTTCATATCCGGATTCAATTTGCAATAAAATAAATACAGCTTCTCCTGTATTTGAATCTGATCTGGTATTGGGATTATCAGCGTGGTGAAAGATGTTCTGTAAAAGTTCAAGGGAGATGCTGTACATCTTCTTTTTCAGTGTTTTAGACAGCATTTTTTTGTCTGCTAAATCTTCAATTTGTTGAAGAATATCAGTAACTAGATCCCTTGATATTTGCCCACAAAAACTAATGGGTGTAATACCTTCTTGAACTTCGTCATACCATTCACGGATATCAAATCTCATCCGAATATATTTTTAGTATTACAAATTTAACAAAATATATTTTAACTCCAAGCCAAAATTATTACTCAAAATGCATAATGTGTTGCATTTGTAGTTTTATTTATGCTAAACAGATGTTTTCGGTTGGAAAACTTATTAATTATAGCATTGTTTTGGCTACGTTGTATTTATTTTATTTACAGATAATCTGATTTTGTGTCTAAATATTGTGATAATTGTATTCAATTCCAAAATTATTTTAGTTTGCCTTTGAATAATTTGTAAGTGAGTAATCTGCTGTCAATTTTTCCGTTGTAGAATTGTTGCTTGCTGCTTGTTCTGAGTCCTACTGTTTTTGATGCACTCGGAAAGCCTGAAAATATATGAGCAGTCCATCCCGGGTAATTATTCTTCAAGGTGTCCCCGATTGTTTTGTAGAAGTCTTTTGTATTTTCAACTTTGAGACGCTCATTGTAGGGTGGGTTAGTCACAATAATTCCTTCAGCAAACGGGGGTTTTGAGTTGAAAAAATCTAATTCACTGAGTGTAATGTCGTTAGAGAGTCCGGCAGAATCAATATTTTTAATGCCGGCCGATAGGGCACCGGCGTCTTTATCTGCTCCTGCAATTTTAATACCTGTATGGGTTTTTGATTGCTTGTTTGCTTCTTCCTTTACAGTTTTCCAGAGGTCTTTGTCAAAATCCTTGAACCGTTTAAATCCATATTCTTTTCGGTGCTTTCCGGCAGGGATATTTTTTGTCATTTCGGCTGCCTCGCACAGAAATGTGCCGGAACCGCACATGGGGTCATACAAATTTTGCGTTCCGTCAAAACCGGCAGCTTTGAGTAAACCCGCGGCTAATACTTCATTTATGGGAGCAATGGTTGTTTCTTTTCTGTAACCTCTTTTGTGTAGTGATTCTCCGGAAGTGTCTAAAGAAATATTCACTCTTTCGTTTGAAATATGCAAATCAAATAAAACATCCGGGCTATTTGTATCCACTGACGGTCTCTTGCCGTATTTGTTGTTAAAGTAATCAACAATTGCATCCTTCAAGCGTAATGCCGTAAACTGAGAATGTTTGAAAAACCTGGAATTAACTGTTTTTTCAATGGCAAAAGTATCATCAACATCAAGGTATTCGTCCCAAGGAATTTCCATGGCTTTGCGATAGAGATAATCTTCGTTATGAGCTTTGAAATATGATAGTTCCAGTAAGATACTTAAGGCTGTTCGGCAGGAATAATTTGCTTTGTAGTAAATTTCTTTGCCTCCGATAAATTGAACAGCACGGTTTAGAATTTTAATATTTTGGGCGTTTATCTCGCTAAGTTCGTCGGCGAGCATTTGCTCCATCCCGTGGAAAGTTTTGGCTGTCAACCTGAATTCTTGATTTGTCATAATGTGCTTTGGCAAAGTTTATATGTCTGTTTGAAACAGTAACGATTACGAAATACTTGAAATCATAATCGTTACTAATTGGTTTCGTAATGAATTATCCGGGACTTATTCCGTAACTTGTTCAAAAGCATCCTTGACGTTTTGGAAAGTGGTTTCAATATTATGGTCAAGACCCATTGAAAAGCGAACCAGCCCCGGCGAAAGTCCCATTGAATTTTGGACTTCTTCGGGCAGTTCAGACGAAGTGCTTTTTCCGGAGTTACTGAATAGGGTTTTATAATATCCCAGACTCACTGCGAGGTATCCTACGCCCTTGTCTTGCATGATTTCCATGAATTTTGCTGCACGCTCGGGAGTTTCAAGGTCAATGGCTATCATTCCTCCGTACCCGAAATCCGAGTTGTACATCTCTGTCATAAGTTCGTGTTGCGGATGTTCTTTTAAGCCGGGGTATAATGCTTTAATTCCAATTTCGTTAAACTTTTCAGCCATAAACATTGCATTTTCGCTGTGTTTTTGCATGCGAATATGCAAGGTATATAAGTTTTTCAAAATGCTTGATGCTCTCAATGGATCCAATACAGGACCCAATAACATGGCTGTACCGTCTTTGACATTTATCAAGGAATCAATAAATTCTTGATCAGCACAAATAGCACCGGCCACACAGTCATTTTTACCGTTGATAAATTTTGTCATACTGTAAACCACAATGTCAGCACCAAGTTTGTGGGGTGAGAATATCATGGGGGTAAAGGTATTATCTACAACAAGTTTTGTGTCAGTACCCTCAACTAATTTAGACAAAGCGGAAATATCGGCTATTTGAAGCAACGGATTACTCATGGTTTCGACATAAAGTACTTTTGTGTTTTCTTTTATGGACTCTCTTATTTGATCCAAGTTTGTGGGGTCAACAAAAGTTACTTCAATGTTGAATTTTGGTAAATAATTTTTCAGAAAGGCGTATGTTCCGCCATAAGTTGTTACACTGGAAACAATATGGTCGCCGGAATTTACAAGCTGTAAAATGGCAGAAGTTATTGCAGCCATTCCGGAGCCTGTTACCCAACCGGCTTCGGTTCCTTCCATTGCAGCCAATACATCTGAGAGGTATTTGTTTGTAGGGTTCCAGTGTCTGGAATATAAAAAGCATCCTTCGGCTTCACCTTTAAAAGTGTCTAACATGGTATCGGCACCTAAAAATGTATAGGTTGCTGAATCAGTAATTGAAGGGTTAACACCTCCAAATTCACCGAATTGTTCCGGTTTTGTAATTTCTGTTGCGGGGTCAAATTTTTTCATAATTAAATATTTTTATGGAAATAATACGTTGCTATATATTAATAAAAGTTTTAACTTTTCAAAATTTTTCTTTTCATAAATGCTCTCCATCCGTCTCGTTTTGAAAGGTCTTCGGTATAATATCCTCTTCCGTAGCCATAATTATATTTATAGCCATAGCGACCGGCTATTTGAGCATCATTCAGGATTATTGAGAAATTTTTAATTTTTGTTTTTGATTTGACTTCATTTACAATGTTAAGCACATTTTTTGATGAATAGTTCTGCCGAATAATGTAAAAAAAGGCATCAACTAAATGTGTTAACAGTAATGCGTCGGTTACTATTGCTACCGGCGGAGTGTCTATAATAATATAGTCATAATGATTTCTTGCCTCTTGAATAAAACTCGCCATACTGTCCGATTCCATGAGTTCTGCCGGATTTGGAGGTGTGGGGCCTGCGAGTGCAATATCCAGGTGGGGGTGGTCGGTTTTCTTTATGATTTCATCAAACGAATTTCGACTACTTAAATACGTACTCATGCCTTTGTCCTTATAATAGTCGAAAGTGTTTTCCAGTTTTGGTTTTCTCATATCAAGTCCGACCAATAGGGTTTTCTTTCCGGAGATTGCCATTACTGCTGCAGTGTTTTGAGAAATGAATGTTTTCCCTTCGCCGCTTACCGAAGAACTTACGGCAATTACTTTTGAACCTTTGTTTTTTAATACAAATAAGGTATTCGTTCTCAAAGTTCTTACAGACTCTGAAATAGGAGATTTATCATGGGTAAAAACCGGAATTTCCGATTTTTCAGGGTTGTTTATGACCGTTGTGAGAATTGGAATAGTTGTATTTTTTTCAATATCCGAACGCTCTTCAATTTTATTATTCATAAATTCAATAAGAACAATAATCAATACCGGCAAAATAAAACCTATCATAAGTGCTTTGCGTGTATTTGCCGAACGGTTTGGGGATTTATATACGGCATTCCGGGGCATGGCTTCATCGAGCACTTCTGAGTCGGCTTTGTTTGATGCTTGAGTAATGGCCGCCTCTGTGCGTCGGGTTAAGAGCATGGTGTAGATTTGGTCATTTATATTGAATACTCTGGTGGTATTAATAATATTTCTTTCGGAAGCCGGGAGCTGATTAATTTTTTTGTTAACATCAGATAATTTAGAATCTATATCTGCCCGCTTCTGACGGTTTAAATGTTTAATTTTCTTAATATGAGATAAAATATGACTTTTAATTTGATTAATCTGAAAATCAATACGTTTCGAATTTGGAACCTCTGATTTTAAGTCAAAATCTAACAGTCCTTTTTTTGTTAAAATTTCAGAGAGCTTTGCCATATAGTTTATCAGAACGGCATCATCAATTCCCACTACTGACGGGGATACCATGGCTGAAAAGTTGTCATTATTCAATTCTTCAATAATGTAGGAGTAATACTCTTGTCTATTCTTGTGAGTTTTAAGCTTTTTCTCCAGTTCCAGTTGCTCGGTGAGCAATAGTTTTGCTTCGGCGCTTACATCAAGTGTTTTATTCTTCTCTTTCAATATTTGGAGTTTATTCTGAGTCTTTGCCAGAGAGTCTTGAACACCGCTTAACTGTTTATCAATAAAAGTAATAATGCTTGAAGCCTTCGCATTTTTTTCGTTCAGTCGGGCTTGAATATATATGTTGACCAGATTGTTAAGGTAGTCTGCATCCTTTGTGGGCGTTTCGCCGGTTATCCATAACCATAAAATTGAGCTTGTCTCCGGGCTTACTTCCACTTCGAGCCTGCTTTTATATGTATTAATTAATGAATTCTTGTTGTTTTCTCGGAAATAGTAATTTTTTCCGATAACTGATTCAGAAAAGTGAACAGTATCTTTTGTGATTTTAAAATTATAATTTCCTTGGGAAAACTTTTGACCAAACTTAAGCTTATCTTCAAAATCAAGTGTTTCGATAATTAGTTGATATTCTTCATCTGAGAGTATTGTAATGTTAATATCTTTATTGTAGAAATGCTTTTTGTCATTGATGAGCTGTACTTTGAACGGCGATCTTTTATAGATTTCTCTGTCGCTTTTCCATTTATAATCAGCATAATAAGAAATTGAAAAGTCTAAGGAGTCTAAGGCTTGCTGATTAAGACGGTATGATTTTAATATGCCTATTTGGGTACTTAAATCTTTTCTGCCGGAGAATAATCGGAGTCCGCCGGCAAATTGTTCTTCACCCGTTTGGTCTTTTATCATTACCGTGGTGTGCAGACCGTAGGTGGGAACTGAAAACCGGTTCATGAAAAATGAAATGATATAGGCCGCTGTGATGAATATTACGAACAAATACCAGTACGATATTGCTTTGAATATATATTTTTTAATGTCTATACCTCCGCCGTCATTCTCCTGCGAAAAACCAAAATCTCTTTCTTCTTTCATTTAGATGTATTTTGGAGGTTAATAATAAGAACTGTAGTTGTGATTATTGATGTAACAGCCGAAAGAAAAAACGTATATTCTTGAATGTTTCTTCGGATAATTTTTGTTTTAACAGGGTCGGCAATAATTTTATCATTGTTAAAGACATAAAATTTCTCTTTCGATAAGGATTCAACATCTGTTAAGTCAATTTTAAATTCTATAAATTTATCCTTTTCACTGCGAATAACTCGTATGTTTCTTTTGTCTGCATATTCTGAGAATCCACCGTTAAATGCGATGGCATCTACAATATCAATGCGCTCTTTTAAGATATCAACAGTACCTTCGGATTTGAATTCTCCCAGAAAAGAAACATGTATTCCTGCTGATTTAACATTGATGATGGGCGAATTGAAATAATGTTCAGCCCGCTTCATAATAAGATCACGAGATTCAGGAATTGATTTTCCTTCTACCTTGATACGGCCTAATACGGGAAGTTGAATGTATCCGCTGTCATTTACCATATAACCGGTATGATATAAGTTTTGAGAACTTTGATTACTGTTCATATTTTGGCTTTGAGAGCCTACAGAGAGAACATCGTTTAATTCTTCATTGTAGGTATATACTTTCACGGTCAGCAAATCTCCGGGATTTAGCGTGTAGGGTGCCGGTTTGTTTTTTTTATATTGAATGGTATCTGTTGCATTAACTTGAGAATTTTTGAAATATCTTAAATTATTACTGCAAGAAAAAAGGCCAAAAGCAATTAATAGTAAAAAAAAATATGTAATTTTGGAATTGAGCATTGAGCAAATTTTATCTTAGAGAAATACAAAATTAAAAAAAAAAAATGAGTTTGTATAAATATTCAATGTATTTGCTTGATTTTTGCGGCAAGAAATAAAAAAGAATTATTAATGGAATTTAAAGAAGATTTTTTCAAACTTAAATATAATAAGATTCCGCCTGTTAAGGGATGTGTTCTTGTCTCAGAACCCTATTCGGGCGACTATTTTTTTGAGCGTTCGGTTGTATTGCTTGCCGAGCACGATGAAACCGGTACCGTAGGATTTATTTTAAATAAAAGATTAAATAAATCATTGGATGAAATTACAGATTACTTCGGTAATTTTTCTGCCGATGTAAATTTCGGCGGTCCTGTGGGGGAGCAAAATTTATATTACATTCACAGTCTGGGTACAGAAATAGAAGGGAGTATCAAAATATCCGATCAATTGTATTGGGGCGGGAATTTTGAAATGGTGAAAGAATTGAGTCTACTCGGAAAGTTGAATGAAACAAATATCAAGTTTTTTGTAGGATATTCGGGCTGGGCCAAAGGTCAATTAGATGATGAAATAAAGCGAGACAGTTGGTTGGTCGCGGATATTTCCGAAAAAGAAATTATGGCTCCGGCTCCCAAGATTTGGAAATCTGTATTAAATAAATTAGAAAGGAAGTATAGAATTTGGTCAAATTTTCCGTTGAATCCTGAAAGTAATTAGTTGTGTTACTATACTTTAAACGGTTAATAATTTTACTTTTACAAAGAGTGTGTTTGGTGAATAGCAAGGTATTGTATCATTATATCATTAAATAATTAAACCATTTAAAGTACAACTGTTTTCAGATTATTCAATACTTTGTCTCAACCAATAGGCCAATTCTTTTGACAACTTATTGAAATAACGCTTTTCATTGAGAGCTACTGCCCATTGTATTCCTTTTGCGGCATTTGTGAAAAATAGCTCATCAGAATTCATCATATCTTTTATTCTGAGAGGCAGTTCTTGAACAAAAATACCGTTATCCCGTGCCAGTCCGATAATTATTTTGCGCATAACCCCTGCAACACAGCCCTCATTAATCGGGGGAGTATAAATTTTGTTATTTTTAATCACAAAAATATTCGATGCTGCCCCTTCTATAACATTACCCTGCGTATTTAAAATTAAAACTTCATCCAAACGATGTTTCTTTTTATAGAGAGAAGCCATAACATAAAATAAAGAACTTCCGTTTTTAAAAGCCGACAGATCTTGAATCGGTTTTTTCATTTCTGAATATACCCCTGTTTCATATCCTTTTTCATTAAGCAAAAAAGGATCTTCATGGGTAGAGTCTGTACTGATTATATAACTAAAACTGTTATCATTCGGAGTGTAGAGTCCTCCATTATTTCTGTAGAGTTGGATGCGAACCCGAGCCGTTTTGAATTGCTTGTTTTTACGCAGTAAGTATTTAATTCGCTCTTCTAACCGGTTGAGTGTAAAACTTGGCGGTATGTCATATGATAAAACCTCTGCCGCTTTAATCAGCCTGGAATAATGCAACTGTAAAAAGGGTACACCGGTGTTGTAAGCAATTAAAGATTCAAAAATAGAATCGCCGTACATAAATGCACGATTAAACGGGGAAATACTGAATTTCTCTCGGTTAAGGTAATCTCCGTTATGTATAATAAATTTTTCCTGCATTTTTCTTTCATCAGTTGTTCTTGCTGTTGCAGAAGGTAATTCAAGCAGACAGTTATTTTGTAAAATAATACATAAAAAATATAAATGCCGTGAGTACCATCAATGAGCCGGTTATCAATAAAGTTCGGTACAGCAACAATTCTTTTTCGTTTGAACTTTCAGTATCGATTACATGGTCTGCCGATAGGTCATTTATGGACGAAACAGCATCAACTTCTTTTTGCAAACTGAGATTGGCATCAATATTTGTGGCCAGTTCATGCTGATTGTCAAATACATCTTTATTAAGTTCCTTGACCTTTTTTTCCAGTTCCTTATTTTCAACTGTAAGTTCAGTGATTTGTAAATTTTTGTCAGTAAGACTTCTAATAAGACTCTGTTCTTTATCTGAATCAATTAAATTTTTAGGCTTAAGATTTTGTGTCTCCGAAGGGTATTTTTGCATCAGAAAGTCTTTGTCTATCAGATATTTATTTCCTTCTTTTTTAATATATTTGGAGTCGTCATTGTGTTGACACAGTCGATGAATTGTAGTCTGGCTTTTTCCGCTTAAATCAATGGCTTCTTTTACGGTTAAATACATATGGTACTTATTTTAGGGGTTCTGATCACAAAATAAATAAAAAATGCTATTATTATGTAATTTTTGTTTAACATTTTTACTAAAAACATTAAATTTGTTGCAAAAAACCGGATATGGCTATTGAAGATATGATAAAATGCTCGGAATGTGAGCAGGAAATTAATGCATCAGATTTGTTTTGCCCCTATTGTAATGCTTTAAACGAGCCGAATGAAAAACTATACATCTGTCCTGTGTGCGGTATGGAAACTCCGGAGTCCGGCCGGAAGTGTGCGTATTGTTGCAGCCTTAAACCAAAATAGCTAAAAATACAATAACTTAAAGTGTCTTATAATTGCTTAGTGCTTGTTAAGAAATAACGTTTACAGAATTGGCGTGGTTATTTTGTTTATTTTCAAGATTATTGTGAAACAATACTTTGCGAATAGCAATGTTTATTTAAAACTTTTATAACGCCGAAAATAGACAAAAGATTTTAATCCGACCTTTGGCGGAACAAGTCAAAATGTAAAGATTATTTCTTAACAAGCACTTAGTCTCCAAATAAATTATCGACCCATCGGTCTTCATTGCTTTTATTCTCGAGAGCCTCGGAGGACGGTTTTTCCGCTTTTTCATCTTCATCAATAAGCTCACGAATGCCGTAGTATAATCCGTGCAGCTCTTTTAAAAGGAGTAAATTTCGAGGGCCTACATAGCGCATCAACAAGTCATGAAACTCTTTAAACCCACTTTCGGTGGCTTCCTCAGAGCCCATTTGGTACAAGGTGGTGTAGTCTTTAAGTATTTGGTAGATATCGGCAAAGCACTCCGACAATTCAGTACTTGAGGGCTCTGCATTGTTGTCGAGTTCTTGCAATTCAACCACCGTATTATCTGAGCCGAGCAACGTACTGATAATGTCTTCTATATATACCCAATCTGCTTCGGATACAAATTTTTGGGTTTCTTCCTCCGGCAAATTATCCGGCACTTGCAGACTAATATATTTTGAGTAAAACTCAGACAGGATTTGAAGGGATTGTAAAATGAAATCTTTTTTCTTTTCGTTTCCCGACTGTTCTGTAAACGTACAAAACTTATTGGATATTTTTACTAATTCGACAACGGGTGGAGTATATATGAAAGATTTTGGTTCAAAATTTTCGGGGAATAGATTTTCCATGTTTTTTTTGCAAAAGTAATAAAAAAAAGACGAGCCAATACTAATTTCGCCGTCTAATGTTTCTCCGGCAGATTTCTCCGGCAAATCAGTTGAGGTTTATTTTTTTAAATTTGGTTGTACAATAGGTCGTTAAATTTTTGACATTTGAGCGTACTTGCACCTCAAAGTGTCTAAAATTGTGTCCGTTAGATAATTTGATGCATAATAAACGACTTATATAAATGCGGTTACAGATAATTTGCCCTGCCACATTACATTTCATATCGGTACCTGTGTGGTGTTTTCACCACACTGGATCTATCCGGATACAAATTCCTGTCAGGTGAAAAACACAGAGGTGCAGAATATTAATTTTTAAAACCTTATTGACAAAACGCAATTTAATATGACGTTTGTTACAATTTGTTATATTGTTGATAGTTAATTGTTTATAAGGATGTACCGAACCATTGATGCACAAACTCAGGATTTATTAAAATTGAAAGTAAATAAATGCTTGAAGGTCGGCCGTTCGAACCTGCCAAATGACAAAGACAACTATAGCCGAAACGATAGTTTTTCCCCAGAAGGGCAGAGCTATAAATGCATTTCTGTAGCGTTGTTTGAAATCGGCAGACAACCAATGAATGGTAAGGGCAAATACCATGACGGCAAATATATACTTGTAGGCTACAATTATTTCTCCAATTTTGCTGAAATCAAAAGCTTCGGATATCTGTTTCATAATTCCGTTGGCGGCTTCCATACTTTGAGAGCGGAACCAAATTCGGGTTGCCGTAATGAAGTTGAACGTTAAAAAAATAGCATAAAACCTCACCGGCCACGATTTGTCGTAACTGAAAGGGCTTATCTGTCGCCAATATTTATAAACTACAAGACCAATACCGTTGAGCCCGCCCCAAATAACAAATTGCCAACTGGCTCCGTGCCATAATCCGCCAAGGAGCATGGTGAGCATCAGGTTAAAATTGGTGCGAACCTTGCCGTGTCGGTTTCCCCCCAAAGGGATGTATAAGTAATCTTTGAGCCAGGTGGATAAAGAGATATGCCAGCGTTTCCAAAACTCTCCGGTATGCAAAGCTTTGTAAGGCGAGTTGAAGTTTACCGGCAGTCGGAATCCCATGAGCAGAGCCACTCCGATAGCAATATCCGTATATCCCGAAAAATCGGCATAGACTTGTATTGAGTAACCGTAAACAGCCATCAGGTTTTCAAAACCGCCGTATTTCAGCGGAGCTTCAAATACCCGATCCACAAAATTGACGGCAATATAATCGGCAACGAATAGTTTTTTTAGTAATCCGTTTAATATCCAAAAAATGGATAGACCAAATTCATAGCGTGAAACATTGTACTTCTTGTAAATTTGGGGAATAAATTCGGCGGCGCGTACAATAGGTCCGGCAACCAGTTGAGGGAAGAAAGAGACATAAAATCCAAAATCCAAAATATTTTTTACCGGTTTTACTTTTTTTCGGTAAATATCTATAGAGTAACTAATAGTTTGGAATGTAAAAAAGGAAATTCCTACCGGTAATATTATTTTATCAATAGTAAAGTGCGTTCCGGCAAACTGATTGGCCCACTGTGCAAATAAATCAGTTGCGGTATAGTTTGTATTAAAAATATGATTGAAAGTGTCGGTAAAGAATTGGGCATATTTGTAGTAAGCCAAAACCGACAAGTTTACCGTAACACTCAAAGCAACAAGGAGTTTGGCTTTTAGCCTGCTCTTACTCAGGTATATGCCTCGCCCGATATAATAGTCGGTAATGGTTGAAAATATCAGTAAAAAGAAGAAAAATTCGCTGGTTTTGTAGTAGAAAAAAAGGCTGACTATTAATAAATAAGCATTTCGCGGCACTTGTCTTTTATGAATGATAGTGTATCCGGCAAGCACAACGGTAAAAAATGCCCAAAAATAAAACCGCGTAAAAATAAGCGGGGCATCAGGATTAAATAGGAATATGTCTTTGAGATATTCTGTCATGAATTGTTGTGTCGTCTTTTTTTAAACCCCGACAAAAATATTTATAATAATTGACTAATTTGAATAAAATTTAATAATTCTCGGTAGGTCTGTGATGTTTCAGAAAAACAACGGCGGTACCGAGGCGTAATTTAGGAACGGAAACAAAAAAACTTATAACAGTTATGCACTTCGACTATCGCTCAGCACAACGCTTGTTCTTTTGCCCTCTATTCACTTTAAAAATTCTCAAATAGCGTTGCTATTCGCAAATTTTGTAAAGCAAATAGAGAACAAAATAAGTATGCCTAACTATCATAATTTATTTCATATCCGTTCCTTGGCATGATTGAAGCTATATTGGGTTTGATTTTTTGGCAAACATTAGTAATTTAGCAATTAGTTTTTTTTGCTTGTACCGATAAATTTGAATGGCAATGTTTAGGTTTTTTAATCGACATATAAATTTGTAATTGGTTGTAGTAAAGCGATTTTGATAAATAACTGAAGCATTAGGGTACATTATACTTTCGCGATTCAGTATGAGAGCCTTAAATAGAAATTTCCTCTGAAAAAATGAGGAATTTATTGTTTTTGCTCATAACGAGTCGAGTATATACTTTAAAAGGTTAATAATTTTACTTTTACAAAGAGTGTATTTGTTGAATAGCAAGGTATTGTATCATTAAATAATTAAACCATTTAAAGTATATATTACTGATAGTCAGTTGAATTATTATACCACTAAATAATTGTATCATTACTTACATATCATGCAAAACTTTGATGAGGAAATAAAATATTTAAAAGGCGTTGGTCCCAAGCGGGCTGAGCTTTTGGGTAATGATCTGAAAATTTTCACGATTGAAGATATTCTGACCCATTTCCCGTACAGGTATGTCGATAAAACTAAACTCTATAAGGTAAACCAAGTGGAACCGGGCGGAGCGGCTGTTAAGTTAAAGGGCAGAGTTTCAAATATCAGAATTGAGGGGACGCCCCGGAAGAAACGACTTAAGGCCGACTTCTCCGACGAAACGGGGAGTATTGAATTAATTTGGTTTTCGGGAGTAAAAGGAATTCAGCGTCTTTTATCGGAAGAGGCAAACTGTTATATATTCGGTAATGCCAAGCAATACGGCCGTTCATTGAATATGGCACACCCGGAACTGATAAAACCTGAAGATGAAGAAGGGCAGCTTAGCTCTGATATTGAAGGCATGTATACGGTGAGCGAAAAAATGAAGAGAAGCTATTTTACATCAAAAACTTTTCGTAAAGTTGTGGCTTTTGCTATTAAAAAAGTATTGAAGGAAATACCGGAGACCCTACCGCCATATATTAGAGAACGATTGAGACTGCCCGGGCGACGAGATGCTTTTCAAAACATTCATTTTCCCAATGATGCGGAATGGCTTAAGAAGGCTCGTTACCGGTTGGTTTTTGAAGAATTATTCTTTTTGCAATTGGATATTTTGCGTAAGCGAAAAAACCGACAATTAAAATTCAAGGGCTATACATTTGATAAAGTGGGCAATTATTTTAACTCATTTTTTTCCAAAGGATTACCTTTTGAACTCACCGGAGCCCAGAAAAGAGTCATTAAGGAAATTCGTCAAGATATGGGTTCGGGAAAGCAAACCAGTCGGTTGTTGCAGGGAGATGTCGGAAGCGGAAAAACTCTGGTTGCCCTGATGAGTGCCCTTATTGCTTTAGATAACGGATTTCAAACGGCATTACTTGCCCCGACTGAGGTATTGGCCTATCAACATTATAAAACGATAAAGAACCTGCTGAAAGGGTTTGATGTGACTACCGCTTTGCTTACCGGTTCGGTAAAGCAGAAAGACAGAAGACCCATGCATGAAGATTTGAAAAGCGGGAAGCTTCAAATTATTATCGGCACGCATGCATTGCTCGAAGATACGGTGGTATTCAACAATCTGGGTTTGGTGATTATTGATGAGCAGCACCGCTTTGGGGTGGCACAGCGGGCCAAAATGTGGAAGAAAAATACCCGACCGCCTCACGTTATTGTAATGACGGCAACGCCCATTCCTCGAACATTGGCCATGACGGTGTACGGCGATTTGGATGTATCAATAATTGATGAATTACCGCCCGGAAGAAAACAGATAAAGACCTACCATGCTTATGATTCTCAACGTCTGAGAGTGTTTCAATTTTTGCGAAAGCAAATCAAAGCCGGTCGCCAGGTATATATTGTTTACCCGCTGATTCAAGAGTCGGATAAATGGGACTATAAAGATTTGGAGGACGGCTTGGAAAGCATATCCCGAGCTTTCCCCGCGCCGGAATATGCGACAAGTGTAGTACACGGGAGAATGAAGCCCGAGGAAAAACAAAAAAGCATGGATTTGTTTAAGCGAGGAGTTACGCAGATTATGATTGCCACTACGGTGATTGAGGTTGGGGTGGATGTTCCCAATGCCTCGGTGATGCTGATTGAAAGTGCCGAACGATTCGGTTTATCGCAGTTGCATCAGCTGAGAGGACGTGTGGGGCGGGGGAGCGACCAAGCCTACTGCCTGTTGATGAGTTCCTATAAATTGTCGGAAACATCGCGTAAGCGTCTGAAAATTATGACCTCCACCAACGACGGATTTAAAATAGCCGAGGAGGATATGAAATTGAGAGGGCACGGCGATATTGAAGGCACCCAACAAAGCGGCATCCCGATAAGTCTTAAATTATCGGACTTGCAGAGAGACAGCGATATTCTGAAAACTGCCCGTGCTATGGCTCAGGAAATACTCAACGAAGATCCGGCCCTCACCATGGGAAAGCACAGTGTGTTAAATACTCGACTCAAACAAATTCATTTGAATAAAAAAACTTGGGGTGTGGTGGGGTGAGTTTTGCGAATTTTGGATTTTATAAAAAAATGACTGACTGTCAGCAAAATGATATAAACCTTTTTTAGAGCATTAGAAATATTTAATTTAATCTCAAATAGTACTTAATAGTTGGCAAAATTCCATTAGTTCAAACGAATATGGGTTTAAAATATTTTGGGAATTTGAGGTTTGCCGCAGGAAGCCGTACAATAAATTACAACTGACAATACACAACCCATGAATATACCCAATTATCATACACACACCATCTTTTGTGACGGCAAAGCAAGGCCCGAAGAAATGGTAAAAACTGCCATACAACACCATTTGCCGGCTTTGGGGTTTACGGGGCATGCACCGGTGCCGTTCCGGTCGGACTGGAATATGAGCAAAACGGCCTATGCCGATTACTCTAAGGAAATAGACCGCTTACAGAAAAAATACAGCAACCGACTCAAAATATACAAAGGCCTTGAGGCAGATTATATTGCCGGTATTACCGGTCCCAATGACTTTAAAAATGAGGGTTTGGACTATATAATAGGGGCGGTACATTATTTGCACATTTCTGAGTTTGATGAGAATTGGGATTTTATTATTTCTCCCAAAGTTTTTCAATTTGGATTGGAAAACTATTATCGGCAGGATATTGAGGCGCTTATTAATGATTATTTCACGGCTGTCAATGAACTGATTACGGAACATACGCCCGATATTGTTGCGCATATTGATCAGATAAACAAATTCAATAAAGGCGAGCGGTTTTTTTCTGAGAAATCAAAATTGTTTAATCGCCACACCGATGAAACCATTGAATTGGCCAAGAAGCATAAGGTAATTATCGAAATCAATACCAGAATAGCTTATCGCCAATTGAGTGATGAGTTTAACCCCTCCGATCGGTTTATTCAAAAAATGCAGGCTGCCGATATTCCCATTATCTTTAGTGCCGATGTTCATCGGGAGAATGAAATGAATAAGCTCATGAAAGAGGCAGTACTTAAAGCAAAAGCCTTGGGTTACAAAAGCCATATGGTGTTGACCGAGAACGGTTTTGTTGAGCAGGATATTGATCGTCTTTTACCCCCTAAGGGCTATTTATAGTTGCTTACGCACTTGTGCAAAAGGCTATTAATAAGCAGGTTGCCAATAACAACACTTCGTTAAATTACGAATTATTAATTACGAACGGCGAAGCCCTCACCGCAGGTGATTACGAATTAAGTATGTAATAATCAGTACTTTAACTCGCTTATGGCTTGCGTTGTAAAGTATTGAATAAACAGTAAAATAAATTTGGATTTTAACACAGTATCTTTACAGCTGCTTATTTCGGAATTAGTCGAAGAGGCAATAGCTTAATTTTTATCGACGGCATTTTTTTTAAATCGGGCGACTATCCCGACAGATATTTTTGCCGATGAATTGGAAACGGCAAACTTTTTTCATTTGAATGTCTGAATCTTGCTGTGTTTTTTATCTCTGCAAACCGGGTTTTTAAAAAAAGAATCACGGGTTTAGGGAGGTAGGAAATTATTTTTTCCTTGTTTTAGCTAATAATTGTTAAAAGCCGAGTCATTTGAGCCAATAATTGCCTGCAATTTTATACTTTTGTGCAAAATATTTGAAATGGCAAAAGAAAAATATAAATTTGATCCGGAAAGTCTTAGCTATGAGGCTAAAAATGACAGCAAAACAAAAGTAATTCTACGGTTTACTTTAATCGTTTTATTTAGTGCCGGCGCAATCGTAGCTGCATTGATCTTGTTTTTGCCCTATTTCTCCGAAACACCGGAGGAAAGGCTGATAAATCAGGAACAAAAATTACTTCGGAAAGAGTATGAAAAGCTACTGGAAAAGAAAGAAGTTGCGGACAGCTATTTGAGAGAATTGGAAGCTAAGGATGAACAAATCTATCAGCAAATATTTGAAGCCAAGCAAGAGGATGAGTTTTCACAAAAGAAAGATGTTTATGATTTTATTCAGAAAAGCAGTCCTATGGCTGCTTCTAAAAAAAATCAACGGTCGTTGGACAGTTTGAATGCTGAATTTATTACAGCCTCAAAATCAACCTCATTTTTGTTGCAACTGGTAAAATCTCAAACCGGAGAGTTAGATTTTATTCCTGCCATTCAGCCGATTTATAATCCCGAGGCAGAAATTCCGGTATCCGGTTTTGGGAATTTAATCGATCCCTATTATAAAAGTCCGGCATTTCATGAAGGGATAGATTTTGCCGTGCCGAGAGGAACTCCCGTTCATGCAACGGCAGAAGGTAAAGTGATTTTTGCCGGAAGAAAAAGAGCCGGAGGTTTGGTTGTGGAAATTGATCACGGGAACGACTATGTTACTATTTACGAGCATCTAAGTAAGATAGAAACCGGATCGTATAAAGTGGTCAAACGAGGAGATGTTATCGGCTATGTCGGGAATACCGGAAAATCATACAGCGACCATCTCCATTATGAAATTCAGTATAAAAGCAAGCCCATAGATCCGGTGAATTATTTCTTTCTCGATTTGAATTTTGATAATTACGCCAAAATGAACAAACAAGTAAAAAAAGCCGGCATTAGTCTGGATTAATTTGATAATTTTGAAAGTGAATTTTGCTCTCCCGCCATATCCTCGGAAATCTTCGATTGATAGTGGCCTGTATCAATAGTATAAAAGGACAGCATCCAACGTTTTACACCCACGGTATAAGTTAGTCCTAACCAACCTTATGCCGGGTTCAATTTGGCAAATTTCAGTAATAATGTTTTTTCACCAACGCCCGCAAAATTGATTTTAGCTTTTGAATTGGGGAAGTTGCCCTCAACTGAAAGTATTTCTCCCGCTCCAAATTTTGCATGGCTTACTTTTGCTCCCGGTTTTATAAATTCTAAATGCTTTGGAAGTTCGGTTTTTTCCGAACTTGATTTTCGAGAAGCATTTGTTACCCGTTTTAAATTCTTAGGAACAACCGATGAGCCGGAGGAAACCGCTTTGGGCTCAGAGCCGTATGGTTTCTTTTTGGTATAAGACTTTTTGGATTGATTAAATAAATTTCCTTTTTCTTTATAGTTTGGAGTCGGGGTATCGGATTCCTGTTGTGCCTCGGAATTATCTATAAATTTCTCGTCAATTTCATCGATAAACCGGCTGGCTACCGTATCATACAATTGACCCCAGCGGTAACGTTGCCCCGCATAGCTGACATAGAGTTCCTTCTCTGCCCGAGTTACCGCCACATAAAACAACCGCCGTTCCTCTTCCAATTCTTTTGGTGAGTGAAGTGTCATTTCTGAAGGAAACAGGCGCTCTTCTACTCCCACAATATATACATTTCTGAATTCCAGACCTTTTGATGAGTGTATCGTCATCAGACTGACTTTGTTTTGGTCTTCTTTGTCTTCTCCGTCCTGATCGGTGAGTAGTGCTACATCTTCAAGGTATTTATTCAGGGCGTCTTCTTCGGCATTATCTTTTGATTCCGAAAACTCTTTGACACCATTCAATAATTCTTGTACATTTTCGTGTCGTACAATTCCTTTCGGTGCTTTGTTGCTGAACAATTCTTTTAAAACGCCGGAATCCGAAGCTGTCATTTGAGCAGTTTCGTAGGCTCCGGTTACTTTTGCCTTTTCCATGAATGTTTTCATGAGTTTTGCAAAATCATGGATTTGATTTAGTGCTCTGCTGTTGAGCTTAATTTCAATTTCTGCCGATTTCAATATGGTTTCCCAGATAGAAATCCCGTTGGTCTGTGCATAATTTTCAAGCCGATCAATCGTTGTGGCTCCAATTCCTCGCTTGGGGTAGTTGATTACCCGCTTGAGTGATTCATTGTCTTTAGAATTTACCGTGAGTTTAAAATAGGCCAGTAAATCTTTAATTTCTTTGCGTTGATAAAACGAGGTTCCGCCGTAAATTTTATACGGAATGTTTCGTTTTCTCAGCGCCTCCTCAAAAATTCTGGATTGCGCATTCGTTCTGTAAAGAATAGCATGTTGTCCGTATTCTGTATTTTCTTGATACAGCGAGTCGGTGATGTAGTTCACAATTTTAAAACCTTCCTCGTTGTCGGTAAGGGATTTTATGATTTTAATTTTATTCCCTTCCTCTCCGTGGGCAAAAACTTTCTTTTTTATGCGGTCTTTATTTTTTTTGATAACAGAGTTGGCCGCTTCCACGATATTGGATGTCGAACGATAATTTCGTTCAAGTTTAAACTCTTTAAATTCCTTATAATCTTTTTGAAAATTTAGGATGTTTTCAATTTTGGCTCCTCGAAACCCGTAGATACTTTGGGCGTCATCTCCCACTACGCAAAGGTTATGATGAGCCTCAGCCAATTTCTTAACGATAAGGTATTGAGAATAGTTGGTGTCTTGATACTCATCAACCATAATGTACTGAAAGCGTTCTTGATACTGAGCAAGTACATCGGGATTATCCCTGAACAGGATATTTGTTTTCATCAATAAATCGTCAAAATCCATGGCACCGGCCTCAAAACAACGTTGAGTATAGAGTTTATAAATTCGGTACATTTCAGGTCTTCGGGCTTTTTCATCAGCAATTCTCAGCTGCTGATTTTTTTCATAGGCAGCGGGCGTTACCAAGTTATTTTTCGCTTTGGATATCCGACCGAAGATATCCCGGGGTTTATAATTTTCGCCCAATTTTAAATCTTTGATTATTTTTTTTACAATGCTTTTGGAGTCTTGGGTGTCATAAATTGTAAAACTTGACGGATAACCAATTTTCTCGGCATTGGCTCGGAGTATTCTTGCAAAAATGGAATGGAATGTTCCCATCCAGAGATAAACTGCTTTGTCTTTTCCGATTATTTGCCCAATTCGCTCCTTCATTTCTTTGGCCGCTTTATTGGTAAACGTAAGAGCCAAAACTTTACCGGGAGCAATGCCTTTTTCCAAAATATGAGCTATTCGGTAGGTTAACACTCTGGTTTTTCCCGAGCCGGCACCGGCTATCACCAATGAGGGACCTTCAGTGTGTTCTACAGCTGCCCTTTGGGCTTCATTTAATGCTTTTAAATAATCTTGCACGTGGTATAGTTTTTCCGCCAAGGAATTTTTTCATTCCTTAGATTTAGTTCATTTATCATTACAAGCCGTAAAAGTATAAAGACCCGATTGAATAATACTAATTAACACAATTTATATATAAACTATTTTTAAACAACACAGAGAAAATATACTTTAAATGGTTTAATTATTTAATGATATAATGATACAATCCCTTGCTATTCAACAAATACATTCTTTGTAAAAGTAAAATTATTAACCGTTTAAAGTATAGATAAACAAGTTGCCGGAAGTTAATATTCCCATACTTTTCGAGGCAAACAGAAAAGAACCCGAACAGATTTCAGCATCTGAAAAAACCGGTTAACCCACTTTATTCATAAACTTTTAATAGAAAGTAGTATAAAATATTGATTGAATTGATATTGTAACGATAAATTAATAAAATGAAATACCCCAAATTTGGGTATCATCAACATTTGCAGAAAAACAATCAATAGGGTAGTGCTTGTAAAGAAATAAAGTTTACAATTTATACGAGGTTATTTCTTTTTAAGAACTTAATATACAGATACTTTAATTGGGGTTATTATTAATTCCCGAATTATTCGGGTAAATTCGGAAATATTTTGTCGAATTTTGGGTTATACTAAACCGCTATCAAGATACTGATTAAGAAAATAAATTATTTTTGTTTTGTTTTTATTCACAAAATTCTTGCATAGCCATAGCTACGGAATAATTTTTTGAATGAAAACAGGGCGAAAAGAACGGCGAAGCCCTCACGAACATAATTTAAAATAAAGACAGATTGTGAGTAAATGTTTTATTTTCAGTATCTTGGTGGCGGTTTAGTCTTAGAATAAAGAGAATTCAATTTGCTGATACCAAATTATTCAGGATAAATTATATTTTTGCTAAAAATTTAGTATTGTGAAAAA
>JAYEIA010000338.1:8561-20758 GCA_034659855.1 Bacteroidota bacterium | reverse complement strand
TAAAGCACTTCGACGAAGTTTTTCTATTTCTTCTTTGGTTTTATAATATATCATAAAATCTATTTTTTTGCAAAGGTATACATTTAAAATCTCTCAAGCGATTATTTTCGATTTCAAAAAAAAAAAATCTTTCAACCCGGTTGTAATAATAAAAGAAAAGTAATATCCTTTTTATTGACTAACTTTTGGGAAATATTCGGGATAAATATTTTTTAGATAATATAGCTGAAGATATTTTTCGGGCAGTATCTTTTTTTATTTGAGTTACCGTAACTCCTAAGGTGACTAATATTATACCTAATATATTTATGTAAATAAAAGTTGTCCCCATTATAAAAAATGCAAAAATTGCCGTAAATACCGGAATTGAATTTCCGAAAATATTTGCTCTTGTAATTCCTAAAACTTTAACTCCGTAAATGAAGAATAAGAAACAAATTGTAGAGCCGAATACGGCCAACAGGGCTATTGAAATAAATGCATCGGCCTGAAAACCTATTGAAACAAATTCTGAAAAATCGAAGATAAAGAACATGGGAAGAAACCAAATAATTCCAAATAAATTTTGATATACAGTGAGTGTGTACACGCTGTGCTTTGTACTCAATTTTGAAACCAATACCGAGTATAACACAGCAGCGACAACCGCTCCGAACAGTATTAATAATCCTTCAAGAGATGTCGTTAGGGTTAAATCGTCCTTAATAAGAACCAAAAAAACTCCGATGATGGAGATTATTATCCCGATGATATTTATTAGGTTAACTCGTTCTTTTAAGAAAAAGTAGGCGGCAATCGGACTAAAAAGCGGAATGGTTGCAATGACAACTGAGGTTGTAGTGGCATCGGTATAAACAATTCCATAATTTTCGGCTACAAAATAAGCAAAGGGTTGTAAAAATGACAGCAAAAAAAAGGAAACAATGTCTGATTTTTTGATTTTGTTTATTCTTCGCAGAAAAATATTTAAGACTAAGAGTATTACAACCGAAATAATTAATCGAAACAAGACAACTGTAAATGGGTTGTAAATTGATAGTGCTTGCTCTGACCAAATAAATGAGATTCCCCAAAAGACCATAGTAAAAAGCATGGCCAAGGTTACTTTTAGTTTTTCGTACATATTTTATTTTCGAAATAGTTCTTTACAAAAACGCGGAATATTGGCTAAACGCTCTATTTATAATGTTCAATAAAATAATCCAATAGAGGTTCCGGCTCTTCAATAAAGCCCATATGCCCGGCATTTTTCAAGGTCATAATTTGTCCTTTAGGCGGCATCAATTCCTTTGTCATTGTATCAAGAGGAATAAAATTATCGCCAACTCCCTGAACATATAAAAAGGGAATAGCTAAGTTTTCAATTATTTGACTTCTGTCTGATCGATCCCTCATTCCGCGCAATGTTGCTTGGATGGTTTTTATATCCGTATTTAGAGCAATTTGGAGTCCTTGCTCTATTTCCGTTTTGAATTTTAAAACATTGTCGCCGGCAAAAACTTTTGGGGCATGATTTCGACAGATTTCAATTTTACTGTTTTCGTCAGCCTCAAGTAGTTTGACGGCAGCATTACGATCTGCTTTTTTCTCTTGACTGTCTCCAAACGGGTGAGAATGAAGTAAACACAATCCGGACAGCCTTTCGTTAAATTGTTGAGCAAAAGCACAGGCAACATATCCGCCCATAGAATGGCCGACTACAAATGCTTTTTTTATTGCTTCCCGCTCTAAAATGGCTTCTACGGAAGCAGCCATGTATTTCATCTGAAGTTTATTAAGGCTAAGTCCACTTTTTCCGTGCCCGGGCAGATCAGGAATAATTACTTTGAACGATTTTGACAGCTCTTCGGCAAATGCTCCCCAGGTTTCACTACTTTCTAAAAAGCCGTGCAAAAGCATAATGACTTTGCCTTCTCCTTTTATTGTGTAATATAGTTTGTCTCCTTTGAAATTTGTATTTTTAATCATTTGCCTTAATTTTTTTTGCAAAATAATTATATTTATTGAAAAGAAAAGGTAACTTAAATTAATTTCAGTTTATAAAGTTATAAAGTTGAAAGTTTATAAAGTTAAAGTGCTAAAAATAAGAGTTTTAAATTAATTGTAAAATGATTTATAAAACTCCGATAATCAAGTACATAACTTGCTTTGCTAAAATAAAACATACTTTTTTTAGACCGGACTCTAAGTTGCTTTGTTTGAAAAGGATGAGTTTTAATAAAATTATGATGTATTTGATTATAATCTTATTTGAGAAGGGTCTTCATTTTCAGAGTCATATTGTTTCACTTTCTGTACAATAATTTGAACGCTTAATCACTGCAATAATTTTTTTACCCGTAAATATTACTTTAATTGTATTGTTTAAAAGACTATGAAAGAACAATTTAATATAGCTTTTCGAGTTAATTTTAGCTAATTTTAACTTCCAATAGACATTTCAATTTTTAATTTTGGTCAAAATGCAATAAAAATTACGCAAGCTCACATTTTTTTTATTGCAATTTTTTTTATACCTTTAAAAAAACGTATTAATCTCTTTCTATAGGATCGAAATATTATGAAAAACATTCTATTCATCAGTCTTTTTTTTATATTATCGGTTTCGGAATATAGTACTGTTGTGTTCGCTCAAACAATCCATTCCAAAAGGAGTGTTTTGGCAATTGCAGGAAATTCGTCAATTCATTTAAAAGCTTCCGGAAATTATCACATAAATTATACAATTGGTCAAAAATCAAACCTTGGAACTGTTTCTGTAGAAAATTTACGTATAAATCAAGGGTATATACAACCTGAAATTATATTTCAGCAAGTAGCTGTTGAAAATGAGATTTTAGATGTTATTCTTTATCCCAATCCTTTTGAAAACAAGCTAAACATACAAATTACAGAAGAAATAACTGATGGTATTTATATTCAAATAACTGATATTCACGGCAGAAAAATTTTATCTGCAAAATACAATTGTAAAAGAAATATTACATTACAATTAAGGCATATTTCCTGCGGACAATACATTATCCATATTACATCCGGGAATAAAAATTTTATTTCAACTCTTATTAAACAAAAATAATGACAAAATATTCATTAAGTCTACTTTTTATTATTTGTTTGACAGTGGGAGTCAACGGACAACAGCTCAGAATACAAATGGGAGGCAATATCTCATTCTTCGATTATAAAAATTCAAAAGGAGAATCGTTGGCTACGCTTGAAAGCAGTCCAAATGCTTCCGCTACAATTTCTTATCGAACAATGAATCCGATGAAACGATTTCATTTTTCCGCAGGCTTGGCCTACAACCGGTATAGTGCCAGAGGAAGTAATCCTTTATTGAATAATTATTTTGATTGGCAAGCGGATTATTTAGGTTTAGATTTAGTTGCTGATCTTGAAATTTTTCGTACTTCGTTTTATTACGGTATTCATAAAAAAAATTTAACATTAATTCTAAAAACTGTTATAAGTCCGGAGTTTCTACTGCAAGGCACCCAAACAATAAATCAAGAAGTTATTAATCTAAGAGGGATTGAGCAATTTGATAAGCCGTTTTTATTTGCTCGCGGCGGAATTGCTCTTAATTATTATTTAAGCAAAAATATAGGAATTACATTTGAGTATTTAGGAGGTCGATCTCTGTTTACAATCGGAAAGAACATAGACCCTGATGAAATACTCCGTTTCAATGTTCATTCACTCGAATTTGGATTAGCTATTCGTTTACCTGAATAAAATAAAAAATAATATGAGACATTACTTATTTACATTACTTCTGATATTACCCTTACAAATTATAGCTCAACAACACGGAATCAGCTATCAGGCTGTAATTATAAGCGAAGATGAACAAGAAATTCCCGGACAAGATATAAACGGGAATTATCTTCCTAATGAAGAAATAGCCATACGTTTTACTATTTACAATGAAAACGGAGACATTGAGTATCAGGAAGAACATTTTACAAATACCGATGAATACGGAATGATACATGTTGTAATTGGTTGGGGAATCCCTACCGGTAGCGGAATCGGTGATTTTAAAGAAATTGATTGGAATGGTATGCCAATTAGTTTGAAAGTTGATATCAGTACTTCAACGAATAATGACGAATATAAAGAATTAAGTCATGACGATTTGGTATTTGTCCCATACGCTTTTCATCGAAATATTACAGCAACCGGAACAATGATTATAGACGGAGCCAGTACTTTAAAAAGCCGACTGGATGTTATAAATCAAAGTCCTGTTGATTTTACGGGGACATTGAATGTTGACGGAACGACCGATTTAAACAACATTCTGAATGTGAATAACGGAAGTGCAACAAATTTAAGCGGTGAATTAAATGTAGAGGGTATTTCAAGCCTGAATAACAATGTTAATATTGCAGGGATAAGTAATCTTGAAGATGAATTTAACCTGAATAACGGAAGTACTGCAAATTTAAGCGGCGAATTGAATGTTGAAGGTATTTCAAACCTGAATAACGATGTTAATATTGCAGGTATAAGCAACCTTGAAGATGAATTTAACCTGAATAATGAAAGTACCGCAAATTTAAGCGGTGAATTAAATGTAGAAGGTATTTCAAGCCTGAATAACAATGTTAATATTGCAGGGATAAGTAATCTTGAAGATGAATTTAACCTGAATAACGGAAGTACTGCAAATTTAAGCGGCGAATTGAATGTTGAAGGTATTTCAAACCTGAATAACGATGTTAATATTGCAGGTATAAGCAACCTTGAAGATGAATTTAACCTGAATAATGAAAGTACCGCAAATTTAAGCGGTGAATTAAATGTAGAAGGGGCTGCTGATTTTTCTGATGCAGTTAATGTAGGGGGGACGACAAATTTAAATGGTCAAGTAACTGTTAATGCTGATGTAAACGGCAGTCAGACAGACATAGATTCTTATCCCTTGCGAGTATCGGGAAGCAACCAAGGCATTGTAGTTACGGTTGACGGAGGAAGAGACAGCCATAAAAATTTTATAACGTTTCGAGATGATGACGGAATACAGGGAGCTGTTGAAGGACAAACAAAATCTGAGTTGCATGACAGTTTTAATTATATTTGGTTTCAAACACATGAAGCATTATTTACCTCTTTTCAAATAGCAATAGTTATAGCAGATGTAGCAGGGGTAGATGATGGAGATGCTGCTGTTGTGGAGGGTTTAGAAATGGTAGCAATAATTGCCCATTGGGCAAAACAATATATAGAGATGGATAATACTGTAGGTATATATTTTAAATCGGGCGGGGCTGATTATGCCGAATATTTGATAAAAGAAAATTCAAATGAATTTTTTAGTTATGGAGATATAGTGGGTGTTATGGGCGGAGCAATCTCAAAAAAATATACTGAGCCTGAACGATATATGGTGGTATCAAAGCATCCTATTGTTTTAGGAAATACCCCTGCCGGAAAACAAATCAACAATTATGAGAAAATTTCTTTTCTTGGGCAAGTTCAGACAAAGGTGCGAGGAAGGGTTCAAAAAGGAGATTATATTGTAGCCGGTAAATGGAGAGACGGCACCGGCGTTGCTGTAAAACCGGAAGATATGACCGCCAAATTGTCTAAAAAAATAGTAGGAATTGCTTGGTCAAAATCTTCAGGAGAAAGTGGAATATCAATGATTAACGTGGCTGTCGGAATAAATATGAATTATGCCGCAGAGGAAATTTCAAAATTAAAAGCCGAAAATCAAGAACTAAAGAAGGAAATGAATACGATCATTTCATATTTGCAAGCTAAGGATTCAAATTTTGATGTCGAGAAATTTCAACTTGAAGAATTAAATCCTACTTCAAAGAATAATTTTGAACATTCGGCATTTACAAAAGATAATAAAAAAGAATCAAAACAAAAATTTATTAAGTTCTTATCCGACCACCCCGGCGTAATTAAAGATATACAGGAAAATGCACGTAATTTATTACTTAAAAGAAAAGTAGATTATACAAAATATGAGCAGACAAATCGTGCGGTTACCGATCCGGATTATTTTATTGATATTCTTGAATCTACCACAATGTCTATAAATTGGTAAATAATGCTTGCTAATTTAAAATAAAAAAAATGCTTCTCCGCATATTTTCAAGAATTATAGATTAGGCAGTAATCAATTAATTACACCCTCCTTAAGAGGTGTAATTAATAAGGCTTGGAAAAATAAACAGATAAACTAAGAGTCCGGTCTAAAAAATATATTCTATTTTAACGAAACAAGTTATGCACTTAATTATCAACGTTTTATAAATTATTTTACAATTAACTTAAAACTCTTATTTGTAGTACTTTAACTTTATAAACTTTCAACTTTGAGTCCACTCCGATAATACCATTTTTGGAAAATCTTGTAAATATAAAAACAGTATTGTGTTAATAATAAGGACTTTATGATTTTGTAAAAACATGTAAATCTTGTCAATCCTGTCAAAAAAGACTTTTTGGAGTACACTCAACTTTACAACTTTTTAAACTAAACTCAACTAAGCATACAATTAACTCATCAAAGCTTCAATATCGTCCGGTTCAATGGGTTCTTTTGAAAGTAGATTTGTTTGTCCGTTTGCCGTAACCAAAATATCATCTTCCAATCGTATCCCAAGATTTTCATCTTCTATATATATTCCCGGTTCACAGCTCATGAACATTCCGGGTTTAAAGGCAGTATCTTTTCCGCCGACATCATGCACATCAAGTCCCATAAAATGCGATGTTCCGTGCATAAAATATTTCATTCGTGCCGGATTGTCCGCCTCTTGATTTTCAATATCTGATTTCGTAAGCAAGCCCAGTGAAATCAGTTCTTCTTCTATATACTCATTAACTTTATTATTAACAATATTGATAGTGTTACCGGGCTTTATCAGTTGAATGGCCTTTTTCATTACTCTGAGAACGGCCTCGTAAACTTCTCTCTGGCGCTTTGTAAATTTCCCGTTTACCGGAAGAGTACGAGTGGTATCTGCTGAATAGTTTGCATACTCGGCACCAAAATCCATCAGGACCAAATCTCCGTCTTTGCATTGTTTGTCGTTACTTATGTAATGCAGTACACAGCTGTCTTTTCCCGAAGCAACAATGGGCAAATAAGCATGACCGTTTGCTCCGTTTCGAATATATTCATGGGTCATTTCGGCCTCAATTTCATATTCATAAACCCCCGGCTTAATAAATTTTGCCACGCGTTTAAAAGCATCCGTTGTAATATCGCAAGCCTTTTGGTGTAAATCAATTTCTTCAGGTTCTTTGATGAGTCGGCATTCGGTAAGAATCGGGGACAAACGTTCATATTTATGCAAAGGGTATTGGTCTTGTATTTTCTTTAAAAACCTGAAGTCTTTATAAGGAACATCTGTAAAATATTTAGAATATTCATTGTTGTTCAGGTAAATAAACTCACGTTCGATAACCAACGCTCTAAATACAGCATCAAAGCTGTTGATATATTGAACATTCTTAACTCCGGAAATATCACGTGCTTCGTCCTTGGTCAATTTATGACCTTCCCACTGTTCTGTTTTTTTATCAGGTTTCAAAATAAACAGAATCTCCCGGCTTTCCTTAGCCCCGGAATCCAAAATGAGCATACTTTTTTCTTGTTCTATGCCTGTAAGGTAGAAAAAATCGGAATTTTGTCTGTATTTATACTCTTGATCGCCGTTTTTTGGCATTTGATCATTACTGTTAATTACTGCCAGGGCATTATTTTTAAGTTTTCCCCGTACTTTTTTTCTGTTTTTATTAAAAAGATTATTTTCTATCTTGGTATATCTCATTGGTATATAATTTATAATGAATAAAAATTACAGTTTTATGTTCGGAAACATTCCTATTTTATTAAAATATCTATAATTTTGGATATTAATTACAAAAGTACAGTAATCTAATCAGAAATAATAATAAAAAGAAATTCTTATGAGCGTTTTTATTAAATCATCCATCGGAAAAAAATTACTGGTCAGTATTTCCGGTTTATTCTTGATCATGTTTTTGTTTGTTCATTTAACAGCAAATTTATTTATTCTGGGGGGGCCGGATGCATATAATCTTGCAACTCATTTTATGAATACAAATCCTATAATTCAAATTATGCAACCGATATTGGCTTTGGGATTTATTGTCCATATTTTATGGGCATTAATAGTTCAGATTAAAAACTGGATGTCTCGCCCGGTGAAGTATAATAAATTTAACCAAAGTGAGAGTAGTACGTGGGTTTCAAGAAATATGATTTATCTGGGAATTGTGATATTTATATTTTTGTCCGTTCACTTGTACAATTTCTTTTGGAAGATGAAATTTTCCGGCAGTGAATTATATACGGAGATTGATGTTCATGGGGTTATGATGCACAATGCCTATGCTTTGGTTGCGGGGCTTTTCGAAATTGATATTTTTACCGGTTCACACTTTATCTTTTCCGGACTGTATATCGTAGGTTTTATAGCATTAGGCCTGCATCTATATCACGCATTTTGGTCAGCTTTTCAGACAATAGGTTGGAGTAATGACAAGTGGAGAGTGAGGCTAACTAACATAGGTAGTGTTGTGGCAGTTGTCATAGCTGCCGGGTTTTCAATAATACCACTTTACTTCTTATTGTTTTAATTCAAACCCTACTATTTATTTAAGCATTTAAAAATATTATAATTATGAATAAATTGAACGCAAAAATACCGGAAGGTAAATTAAAAGATAAATGGTCGAACTATAAGGCGCATCAAAATTTGGTGAACCCGGCCAATAAAAGAAAATTAGATATTATTGTTGTCGGTACCGGATTGGCCGGTGCTTCTGCTGCATCAAGTTTCGGAGAATTAGGATTTAAGGTCAAAGCATTTTGCTACCAAGACAGTCCGAGAAGAGCTCACAGTATTGCCGCTCAGGGAGGTATAAATGCTGCAAAAAACTACCCAAACGATGGAGATACAATTTATCGTCTGTTTTATGATACGATAAAAGGTGGTGATTACAGATCAAGAGAAGCCAATGTATATCGTTTGGCCGAGGTAAGTAATAATATTATTGACCAAGGAGTAGCTCAGGGTATTCCTTTTGCAAGAGAATACGGAGGGTTATTGGCTAACCGTTCATTTGGGGGAGCACTTGTTTCTCGTACATTTTATGCCAGAGGACAAACCGGACAACAGCTGTTACTCGGAGCATACGGTGCTTTGAACCGACAAATCGGAGAGGGAAATGTAGAGATGCATTCACGAACCGAAATTATGGATATTGTAATAATTGACGGCAGAGCCAGAGGCGTTGTAACTCGCGACTTGGTTACCGGAGAAATTTCATCGGAATTTGGGCATGCCGTGGTATTGGCAACCGGCGGATACGGCAATGTATTTTTCTTATCAACGAATGCCATGGGGTCAAACGGAAGTGCAATGTGGAAAGCTCATAAAAAAGGAGCCTATTTTGCCAGTCCTTCATTTGTGCAAATTCACCCGACTTGTATTCCTGTTCACGGAGAGTTTCAATCTAAACTGACATTGATGAGTGAAAGCTTACGTAATGACGGTAGAATTTGGGTTCCGAAAACTAAAGAAGATGCAGAAGCAATAAGATTAGGAAAGAAAACACCTGAAGATCTTTCGGAAGAGGAAAGAGATTATTATCTCGAAAGAAGATACCCGGCATTCGGAAACCTTGTACCCCGTGATGTTGCGGCAAGAGCAGCAAAAGAACGTACAGATAAAGGTTTCGGAATTGAAAATAATCCAAATAAAGAGGGCGTATATCTTGATTTTAAAGATCCTATTAAAAGATTGGGAAAAGACAAAATTGAAGAAAGATACGGAAACCTTTTCCAGATGTATGAACAAATCACAGATGACAATCCGTATGAAACCCCAATGAAGATATACCCGGCTATTCACTATACAATGGGTGGTTTGTGGGTTGATTATGAATTACAAACTACTATTCCCGGACTATTCGCAGCAGGAGAAGCAAACTTTTCAGATCACGGAGCCAACCGGCTCGGAGCATCTGCTCTTATGCAAGGCTTGGCTGACGGATATTTTGTACTTCCGTACACCATTCAATCCTATTTGGCCGATCAGTTTGATGTGCCTCGTATTGATCCGAAAGATAGTCCTGAGTTTAAGAAATCTGAGGAAGAAGTTAAAGCCGGTATCGATAAACTTATGAGTATTAAAGGTTCCAAATCTGTTGACCATTTCCATAAAAGATTAGGTAAAATTATGTGGAAAGAAGTCAGCATGGTCAGAAACGAGAAAGGATTGAAGAAAACAATTAAAGAAATTAAAGAAATCCGAGAAGAATTCTGGAAAGACCTTAGAATACCCGGAGATATTGACGGTATAAATGTTGAACTCGAAAAAGCAAATCGAGTAGCCGATTTCCTTGAAATGGGAGAATTGATGGCCAGAGATGCCTTGGAAAGAAATGAGTCGTGCGGAGGGCACTTCAGAACCGAATTCAAAACTGAGGATGGTGAAGCATTAAGAAAAGATGATGAGTATATGTATGTTTCTGTTTGGGAATACAAAGGCGAAGGGAAACCTGCCGAACATCACAAAGAACATTTGGAGTATGAAGAAATTGAAGTTAAAACAAGAAATTACAAAACTTCATAACCCTTTTCTTTTTTTAAGATTTTATTTTTTAACAATTACATTTAAATAATTGAAATTATGGCTTCAGAAACAATAAATATAAAAGTAAAAGTTTGGCGACAAAAAAATGCCAAAACTAAGGGACATTTTGAGACTTATGAATTAAGCGATATTTCCATCAACAGTTCATTTCTTGAGATGATGGATGTTATGAACGAAAAATTGGTAGTCGAAGGAAAAGAGCCTGTGGCTTTTGACCATGATTGTCGTGAGGGTATTTGCGGAACATGTAGTCTATATATTAACGGAATAGCTCACGGACCTGACAAATTAGTTACAACTTGTCAGTTGCATATGCGTCGTTTTAAAGATGGTGAAACTATCACAGTAGAGCCATGGAGAGCAGGCGGATTCCCTGTAATTAAAGATTTAATGGTCGACAGACAGGCTTATGAAAAAATTCTTCATGCCGGAGGATTTGTTTCAGTAAATACCGGCGGAGTACCCGATGCAAATTCAATTCCTATTCCCAAAGAAGCAGCTGAAGAATCAATGGATGCTGCCTCCTGTATAGGTTGCGGAGCTTGCGTGGCAACGTGTAAGAACTCATCGGCTATGCTGTTTGTTTCGGCCAAAGTATCTCAACTGGCCTTATTACCCCAAGGAAAAGTGGAAGCCTCACGCCGAGCCAAAAACATGGTGGCGATGATGGATGAAGCCGGATTCGGAAATTGTTCAAATACAGGTGCCTGTGAGGTTCAGTGTCCAAAAGGTATTTCATTGGCACATATTGCTCGCCTGAACAGAGAATATTTAGTGGCGAATATCAAAGGATAGATTTTTTCGAAAATATATATCTAATTCATTAATGAGGCTGTTTTTTAGACAGCCTTGTTTTTTTATTGTTGCATCAAAAATATCACTCTATAGAAAAGTATTTCTTAATAAATATACTTTAGGGGAAGGGTATCAAAGCATAGCTTTAATACCCGCTGAAATCACAATTTATGTCCCCTGTATTTTAAAATAAATTTCAGTTAAATCCCGGCAAATTGTTTTAACTCCTCCATAGAAACATGGTCGTCTATGTGGTTTCCGTAATTTGCTTTTATAATTTTAAAATTCTCATCAATAAAAAAATCTGCAGGGATAAGTTTTGCTGAAGCTTCTTTATCTTCCGGTAAATTAAGTGCTTTGGTATCTTTCTTTGCTTTCAAAACATTAGACTTAAACATAGTTTTTACGGCTTTAAAGAAAGACTCTTCAACTCCGTATAGATTATATATGGTCTTTTCCGGGTCACTAATTATTGGCCAAGGTTCAATTCCTTTGTGAAAAGTACTCTGAGTTATCTTGTTTTGTTTACTTTCAAAAAAGATAAGCAGTTCAACACCTGATTTTTTTAGTCTGATATTATGACTCATTATTTCATGTATTCTCCTGTTACAAAATGGACAACCCACGTTACGAAAAAACCCGAGTATAATTTTTTTCCCTTTATATTTTGAAAGTCGAATTTCGTTTCCGTTGATGTCTTTTACAGTAAAATCTAATGCTACTTGTCCTTCTGTTAATTTCATTGTT
>JAYEIA010000338.1:0-8461 GCA_034659855.1 Bacteroidota bacterium | reverse complement strand
TTTTATATTTATTACTTTAGTCGTAAGCTGCTTTTTTCCTGACAAAATTGTTTTATTTTAATTGGAATGATAAAATTGAATAACGCCGCCGGCGCTCGTTTGTAACGAGTGCCTTCTATAGCTTTTTTATATTTATTACTTTAGTCGTAAGCTGCTTTTTTCCTGACAAAATTGTTTTATTTTAATTGGAATGATAAAATTGAATAACGCCGCCGGCGCTCGTTTGTAACGAGTGCCTTCTATAGCTTTTTCATATTTATTTACTTTTGACATTAGTTATACACTATCCCGCTACCGGAAAAACTCAGTTGAATATTTTTGCTAACGTTGGTAGGGAGAATGACAGAAAAATGATAAAAATACAGATTTTATAAACAATTGAAAATCAACAACTAATTTTGACGTTAGTTAAAATTTTCTTTCCGTTCCTAAACAGTAGGGTTGTTTCTTTTCGATAAGCCGGGCGAAAAAAAAACAGCATGATAATGTTTTGAATATAGAATGTTTGGCATTTTGAAACACTTCATTTCCAAGTTACGACTACTTTCATTTATTGCTACCATCTTCATTCTTAGTACTATCTGCCAAATGTACTATATTTGTTGTTGTTGTGGGCCGTGGTTTATTTTAGTCTATCCGTACTCTTATGATTTACAAATACATATGCAATATAAATCACATTGTCTTGTGTCTCATAAAAAATCGATGTCTGCCTGCTTAAGACAGCTTTCCTCAGTCTTGGCTGAAATGTCGATACCGGAAACATTCTTGGGTTCATTTTAATCAGATCGATTTGATTTGACAGCTTTGTTTTAAAATTTTCAACTTCTCTTTGTGCCCACCCGGTTGATAAATAATCAATTATTTCTTCAAGATATTGAATAGCTTCTTGGGTCTAAAATATTTTATAATCCATATTTTTTCATTACAACATTGTGTGAAACTACTCTGCCTTCGTCTATCTCTTTTAGGCCTCTTTGAATTCCTTGAATTTGTTGTTCGGTAAGGTCATTCCACCAATCATTTTTTGAAGTTCTCGATTCTTTCACAACTTTCAAATAGTTGAGTATTTCTAAATCTTTAAGCTTTGCAAGCCATTCGATTAGTTCTGGTTTAATTCTTTCCTGTTCCATTTTTATCTTTTATTTAAAAATACAATATTTTTTCAAAGTACTTGTTTTCTTGGAGTTTTTGCCATGCCCCACAACTATGAGTTACATGCTGTTTTTTTTATTAAATATACTAACTTTAATTATTAAATTTGTTGAAAACAATTTGTACAGAAAATAAATCAAATGAAAAAAAATGTAAAGTATGCAATCATTGCAGGGGGTACAATAATAGTAGTATTATTCATATTAAAAGCCTCCGGGATTATCGGTACCGAAGGAGGAATAAAAATTAGTACAGAAAGGGCCAAACTTAGAACCATTACTGAACTGATAACTGCCAGCGGAAAAATTCAGCCGGAAACGGAGGTAAATATTAGTTCCGATGTATCGGGAGAAATTGTTGAGCTGTTCGTAAAAGAAGGACAGGAAGTGAAAAAAGGAGATTTATTGATTAAGATAAAACCCGATTTATACCTTTCATCAGTAGAAAGGGCCGAAGCCGGACTCAACGGAGCAAGAGCACAATTGGCTCAAGCCAAAGCAAGACTGGCACAATCTGAGGCTATGTTTCAACAAAGCCGGTTAAGTTATAAAAGAAACAAAGAATTATTTGACCGGAAAACAATTTCAAGGGCAGAGTTCGAACAAGCCGAAGCAAATTTTTTATCGGCAAAAGCAGAGTTAGAGGCCGCCAAGCAAACGGTTAATGCTGCAGGATATACCGTAAAAAGCTCACAAGCTACACTCAAAGAAGCACGAGAAAATTTAAAAAAGACCGGAATTTATGCTCCCATCACCGGTACCATTTCTAAACTGAATGTAGAAAAAGGAGAACGCGTGGTAGGAACCATGCAAATGGCCGGAACCGAATTGCTGCGAATTGCCGAAATGGATAAAATGGAAGTGCTCACTGAAGTAAATGAAAATGACATCGTAAAAGTTAACCTAAATGACACGGCCATTATTGAAGTTGATGCCTATCTGGGCAATAAGTTTAAAGGTATTGTTAGTGAAATCGCCAACTCGTCCAAGAATACCGGAAATCGGCAAGTCTCATCCAATGAAATTACAAATTTTGAAGTCAAAATCTTACTTCTGCCCAAATCTTATGAAGAATTACAGAAAGAATACAATACTTCGATGTTGTTCAGACCCGGAATGACTGCTACTGCTGACATTAGAACCAATACCATAAAGCATATAGTTACTGTTCCCATCAAAGCAGTTACCACTCGGGAAGATACAGCCAAAACTGATAACTCAAGCTTAAATGATGATGACCCTTTGGTTGTAGTCTTTAAATATATGCCTGATGCAACAGCCAAGCTTGCAATCGTAGAAACAGGAATTCAAGACGATGAATACATACAAATCTTAAGCGGGCTTTCTGAAGAGGATGAAATAATTACCGAACCGTATAATATAATTTCAAAGCGCTTGGAAGACGGGAAAAAGGTAGAAAAAGTAAAAAAAGAAGAACTTTATGTTAAGGAAGAATAATTGATTTTAGTGAGACCGGTTGCTGAATAGGAGTAGAAATAACCTAAATGCTAATCCATACAATACTTTCATCAATAATTCAGAACAATAAAAATATGCCGATCCTTTTTCAAAATTTCCCGAATGCTGTAAGCATTTGCCTGGAGTGATGCTGAAAATAGATCGGCAGAAATGTTAATCTTTCTATTATTTACTATAAAACCGGTGGTTCAATACTTAAACTTCACAAGCATCTCCCGTACAACTGGGATTTACATCCGGCTTAGGTATAACCTTCAATCGGATAAATAAATGATAAAATTTACATCCGATACATATTCCGAAAGCAGTTTCGAAAAACAATAAGGTTAAGCAAATTATACACAGCATACAAATTGGACCAAAATAGCTGACATCACCAAGTAATAGAAATGACAGTCCAAAAACTACGCTTACCAAAAGTAGCCCAAGAATCCAGGCAAACTTTTTTTGAACCGCTCCAACATACAACGGAGTTTGCTTTCTGACCAATAAGTGTGCTATGAGCCGAGTAGGTGCTATTCTGGGATTAATGAGTAGTCCTAATAAAAAATTAAGTACTAAAAATCCTGATATGTAGGGAATTACAGTATAGTTATTCAGAATAAACCCATTAATAAATGCAAAAAGGCCAAGCAGAAACATGATTCCTGCACCGGCACGCATATGCCTTTCATCTAAAACTTTATATTCTGAATTATTTTTGTATTCTCCGAAGCTAATTAATTTCATCTCTGTTTTTTTAAAAATTTGTAAAAAATAATACTATTTTATTGTGAATTACTATATTTTTCAATAGGTGGAGTATTTTATTTCTTATTAGACTGCTATTCAGGCTTTAAGTGGTATTGAAACAACTCCACAATTTCTTCTCGAGTCGCTTTGCCGCTTTTGGCATGCAGCAAATTTCCGTTTTGATAAAGTGCCTGATACGGAACTCCGATTAATTCTAAATTTTTTATTAATTTTTTACTGGCATCTGCATTCACTTTAACGATTAAAATTTTGCCGTGATATTCTGTTTTTAAACTGTCAATCATAGGCATCATTTGACGGCAGGGGGCACACCAAGGGGCATAAAAATCGAACAATATAAGAGTTTCCGATTGAGTTAATTTATTGAAATTTTTAATGCTTAGCTTGTCTTTTTTCAGAAGCTCTGAGCGTTCTCCTTTTACAACTTTAAACTCATTCAGATTCCACTCCATAATACCGTGTTGCATATTAATGACATTGGTATAACCCCGGCTTACTAAAAACTCTCCGGCCTTTTGACTTCGATAACCGGTATTACAGTACAAGTATATGTTTTCATCTTTGGGAAGAAGCAAAAGATTTCTTTTAAAGTCGAACGCATAATAATTTAATTGATCGGCATTCTTAATATGCTCTGCTTCAAATTCCGATTTTGTTCTTACGTCTAATAAGATGCCCGGCCTGTCGTTAATAATACCTCTAAACTCTTCAGCATTTGTTTGTATTACATCATTTAATTCTACGGCACTTTGAGCCTGTATATTTATAAAAATGATTACTGTTGCAATTCCGCTGACTATTTTTTTCATATTTCTGTTTTCTTTCTTATTTAACCGGTCGTTCAAATTTTATTTCCTTACAATTTTATTGAACTTTTTTTCCTCTCCGTAAAGTTCATCAAGTGTATTTATTTTATAGGTTTACCCCACTCCATACAGGAGAGCACAGAGTTGAATAATACCGTTTTTTTTTTAGAATTTCCCATACAAGCTGTATATCTGAAACAAACAAGATGTCAGCCGGTTATTTCTATGTGTTTTTTTCGTATCTTGTATTTATTATTGGATTGTATTTTTGTTCAAAATCCGGAAAACTCAAAAAAATATTTAGCACAATTTTCTAACAGAGAAATATAATTTGACCGAATAAAATATTCAAAAAAAATCAACAATGACCGAAAAGAAGTATTTAGTTCCTCTGCTGCTTATAGGTTTGGGAGTAGCCTTTATTTTTGTTTCGATAATGGTAACGCTTACCCGAGGGAATTCCGCATTGTGGATAGCCAAAAAAATAAAATTAGGGGCCATGTTGCTTAGTTTTACAGCTTTTGCTTCCTGTACAGGAGGCGGAGAAACCATGTGCTATGCCGCCGAAGCAACCGACAACATTTCGATAGCCGGAGCAAAGGGCACGAAAATAACCATTCATCCCGATTCAAATCATGTACTTACGGGAGATATTTACAATTGGCGAACAAATAAAATCTCCTATGCTTTGTTCAAAGATAGTACAAAGCTGATGGCGGAAGACATTCAAGTATCGGATAAATCATTAGATAGTATTTATGAAGAATTTGAAATTACTTTGGACAAAACCTTGGATACAGGAACATACTCAGTAAGGTTCTTTCCGACAGAAGCTCTGTCGCAAGACAGTTCAATACATTTACGTGAATTTATGTTAACTATTCAGAAATGATAAAAAGAGAAACTTGGGGAATTATTGCCGTAACAGCCTTATCCGGACTTTTCCTTTTTGTCATATTTATGATGTGGCTAAATGGAGGTAATTCAAAATATTGGTTAGCAAAAAAAATGAAATTAGGGGCAGCAATTCTCACTTTTACTGCTGTTCAATATTCCTGCAATCCTGTGGCAACCTGCTATGACCCAATACAGCCTAACATAATTGATTTTTCGTTTGAGAATGATACCATTCAACTCAATTTATCGGAAGGAAATATACTCGAAGGCAAACTTTACGAAAGAGAGGGAAACTCATTTTCATTTCAGATTTCTGATTTAGATTCTGTTTTGCAAACAGATTCAATTTATGCTGCAGACGGTGATTTTGACGAAATTGAAGAAACTATCCGGCTAAATGTTGATTCCGAAACTCCGGACGGGTATTATTATTTGGATATTTTTCAGGGTCAAGTGGGTCATGAGGATTCATTTAATATACAACGGTTCAACATTCATGTTTTCACGAATTAAAAAAATAAACCTGCCTTTCATCAGCTTTGAACTGACTTCTGTTTGCAATCTGAATTGCAAATACTGTTACAATCATTGGAAAGCTCCGGCATATAAAGGACATGAACCGTTTAATTCCTACAACCAATCAAAACGCACATTAAAACGGCTTTTCAAAATGGCAACTGTTCGGCAACTTACGTTTACCGGAGGGGAACCTTTTATGGCCGAACGCTTCAAGGAATTAGTACTCTATTCACGAATGAAGAAAGCAAACGTTTCTGTTATCACAAACGGAAATGTCGGAACATTTTACGACTACCGGCAATTAAAAAACCTTGGAGTCAGCTTATTTGAACTTCCGATTCATTCTGCGTCATCCGGACCCCATGATGAAATGACCGGCACCAAAGATTCATGGAAAAAGTCGGTACAATCTGTAAATGATTTGCTCAATATTGGAGCTAATGTTGTAGCAGTTGTGGTAATTACCAAAATTAATTATACTAAAATTGCCGAAACTTTGACGTTTATTAATTCATTGGGAATTTCTCGTATCATGCTCAATCGGTTTAATATCGGAGGGCAAGGAATTCGTGAAGCCGAAAAACTTTCGCTTTCTAAAGCAGAGATAAACCGTGCATTTGCTCAGGCTTCAGAAGTCGGGAAGACATTAAAATTAGGGCTAAGTTCAAATGTTTGTACTCCTCTGTGTTTTGCTGACCCTGCCAAATTTCCGAATATCAGGTTTTCGACTTGCTCTCCCGAAGTTTCTAAACGCCCGCTGACGTTGAGTATGAACGGCGACCTTAGATTTTGCAATCATTCTCCCGTTGTGCTCGGAAATATTTTTCACAGCAGTTTTGAAAAAATGTTTGCTTCCGATGAGGCTCAATTGTGGAACAATTCTGTTCCGGATTTATGTACAGACTGCTCCTTGTATTCGAAGTGTATGGCCGGTTGCCGAGCGGCAAGTCAGCAAATGGGAAACGGACTGAATATAGCTGATCCGGTTGTTTATAATCTGTAATATTGGATACCGCAGCCATCCGAAATAATTTTAAGAGTACCGCTGCCCGACAATTGGAAATAGCTAAGATTGTAAATACTATTATAAAAAGAGGCGCCTTTGAATTGTCTCTGAAAAGTAGTTTTTAAACTCCTATCGTTGCAATTTTATTGTGAAAGGGTCGGGTTTTTCTTGTGAACCCGTGGGCATTGGATAAAATCCATGATATGAGACTGCACCGGAGGCATTGTCTCATTTCACAGGAAAAATCTGACCCGATATGAACAATGATGCAGGCATTGTTCATATCGATCTCGTGTATGAGTAGTAGCGGATTTCTACTCACTAACTTTTCAGTTTTGCACAGATTTTTGTTTTATATTTTATCTTTCGTTGTATCACTTAAACCGCTATTACTTACACTCATTGTGTGTGCTCGTCTTTATTTATTTTCGAATTTGATATTCCAATCAATTGATGCTATTCTTTTCTAAATTAGGATTAAAGTATTTAATAATTCTGTTTCATTTGGAAAAGAACCATAAACCAAGTTTTTAAAGTCAGACTCATAAACAATTTTCAAATCGCTCCACACTTTTTCAGGATTTTCAAATATTAGTGAATTCACAGGATGATTTCTCAACCATTTATTGTTGTTTGTAAAACTTACTACATCATCTTGAGCGACTTTTAATAACATAATGTCAAACTCTTTTGATTTAAAAAAGTTAAACAGTTTTTTTACAGAAAGAAGTTGGTTTAAGTCATATACGTGTCTAATTTTATTCTTTAAATCTGTAATTGGATTTTCTTCATATGAGAACCGAACTAAACTCATAATTTTTTCACAAATAGTTCTGCTTGGATCTAAAACAAGTACATTGAATGGTAATAAATCTTGTTCTTTAGCAATTTCACTTTGTTCATTGTTTATCATCATTTCACCTACAAAAGAGCAAACACTTTTAGTTGTATAGGGTTCAAAGTGTCCAAGCCAAGTAGCTTCCACCACAATAATATCTCTTACTTGACCATAATCTCCTTTAAATTCTTTGTTGTATGAGTGAGCTGTTTTACGATTCATTCCCATTTTGTGAGTTAAACCTGCTATTTCTATTTCCGGCAGTACATTGCTCACTACATTACTAATCGTTCTTATTTTAGTTTTAAGTTTATTATTTGATTCTCCCCCTCTTCTTAAGACAACTAGGTCAATATCTTCGGAAAACCTTTCAATTATGTTGTAACATTTAGATAATGCTGTTCCGCTCTTGAAAACAGCATCATTACCAATTTTATCATTGAATATTGTAAAAAGTCAATATGTCACCCAATAGTCTTTTTCTACAAATATTGCCGGTATTTGCATTTGGTCAGATGTAAACTGTACAGCTTGTCTAAATAGATTTTTGTTTAGATGAAGTTTCATATGATATTCCAGTTAGAAGCTTCAGTTAATGCTTTTTTTGCACCGGGAATCTCATATTTAGTAATTGGATTTAGAGATTTTTTCAAGCTAATCGTTATTGATTTATTTTGTGTTTCATCTAATAATGCACCTAATAAAGCTTTTGTAGAAGGTGGATACTTTAAAGACAGTCGTATTAATTCTTTCTTGTCATTTAATTTTCTGATTATTTCCAAAAACCTTAAACAAGATGTTTCTATGGTAGTGTCGGGTATTTTCTTTACATACTTAATTGAATCCAGAATCTGTAATAGAGGGATATTTTTTTTGGTAATTATATTTTTTTGTTTGATAAATGATATCGTATAACGCTCTCGTTTAAATTTAGGCCGAGTTTGGTTTTTTCCTATTTGTATTATGTTACTAACTTGAGTTGTTAATCCCAGCTTATTATATATGCTAT